>JAUNIP010000070.1 GCA_030523425.1 Coriobacteriia bacterium | reverse complement strand
GATTGAAACTGGTAGCTTTCCCAGTCGAGAACCAGGATTGCCGTCGCCCCTCGCACGAGGGGCGTGGATTGAAACATGGCTGATGAACTGGTAGCTGCCGTTCCCGCTGTCGCCCCTCGCACGAGGGGCGTGGATTGAAACGTCACCAAGCGCATGAACCTGCCCGAGGAGCGCAGTCGCCCCTCGCACGAGGGGCGTGGATTGAAACGTTGAAGGATTACTACACGGCTTCGACCATTGACAGGTCGCCCCTCGCACGAGGGGCGTGGATTGAAACTCGCTGTACAGGTCTACATAGGCGCACGCCTCCGGTCGCCCCTCGCACGAGGGGCGTGGATTGAAACTTCCTCGGTCGGTATCTCGATGTCCATCATCATCGCGTCGCCCCTCGCACGAGGGGCGTGGATTGAAACTGCATCGTCAAGGCAACGCAGGGCACGTCCTACGTGGTCGCCCCTCGCACGAGGGGCGTGGATTGAAACGTGCTTATCTCGGTCAGCTGCCTGGTCAGCTCGTGTCGCCCCTCGCACGAGGGGCGTGGATTGAAACGTGAGCGTATATCCGCGCAAGGTGTGGCTGGACGTGTCGCCCCTCGCACGAGGGGCGTGGATTGAAACGTCAACGTCCCGCCCCTGTTCGTCCACGTATTGCCAGTCGCCCCTCGCACGAGGGGCGTGGATTGAAACAAGGGAATGATGCAGTGGCGCAACAGCGGCAAGGTCGCCCCTCGCACGAGGGGCGTGGATTGAAACAACGCAGACTTCGTAGAGTTCCCCGCGCTTGATGTCGCCCCTCGCACGAGGGGCGTGGATTGAAACCAGCTGCACCGGCTCACGGTCTATAGCCGCCGCGTCGCCCCTCGCACGAGGGGCGTGGATTGAAACTATAGATATAACTCGCATGTTTCGTTCGTTTTTTGTAGCCCCTCGTGCGAGGGGCGCGGATTGGAAACGCAATTCGTACTTCTGCTCCTTTTGTGGTTGGTTAGCTCAAAGTAAACGCAAGCACGGGTTGCGTTTCGCAAACCCCCTACCACTCTCTGCGCGTATACCGGCACTTGGGAAAGCCGCTGCAGCCCACGAACGTGCCGCCATCGCTTTTTCGCTTGCGCTCTACCAGGGGGCTGCCGCAGTAGGGGCACACCTTGCCGTTGGCCACTAATTTCGCCTGCTCGACGTGCTGGTCCTTGGCTTCTTGGGTGCTGGCGGTAAGCAGAGCGTCCAGCTTCGCCTCAACCTGCGCGAAGGCTGCTTCGTCCAGCACCACCGGACGGTTGGCCAGGTCGCGCTTCAGGTCGCGCACCAGGTTGTGCCTGCGGCAGATGTGGAACTCGGCGCAGTTGTCGGGCACCTTCTTCAGCTCGCAGCGTTCGCTGAACACTATGTAGGACACGAAGGCGCTTTCGGGCAGCCCCAGGTGGCTGACCAGGGCCTGCACGTGCCCGCGGTTTTGCATGATGGGGTTGTAGAACCGCTCCTTGGTGCGCGCGTTCAGGCTCATGGTCCACTGGTGCTGGTCCGCGCTGCCGAAAATCCACCCCGAGTAGTTCTTCGACTCGAACACGAAGATGCCCTGCTCGTGCAGCATCAGCACGTCCACCTCAGACGTGCCGGTGGCCTTGCCCGCGCGCGGCACTAACAGGTTGGTGTAGGTTTTCAGCCGGCCGGGCAGGTTCTTGTGGTTCAGCGCATACTCGGTCAGCCACTCGCCGTAATGGCCTTTCCCTTTACGCATATGCGGAATACTGGCGAAAAAGCCAGGCTCTTCGCCCTTCAGCCTGTTGCTGAATCCCATGGTGCTACACGCTTCTTTCGTTTCCCGAGCTGCGCTCCCGCCCCCGCACCCTCAGTCGTCCTCTTCCTCCACGCCTAGGAAGTTCGCCATGTCTTCTACCATCATGCACACTCTCACGATCATGCATATCATGGGCACTTTGTAGCCGTCGGTGGCGCGCAGCATCCATTGCCGCACATCTTCCGGAAGTTCATAGAAGGCGTCCTCGAACTCGTGGATGCCGTGCAGCATCCGCTCCACCAGCGGGATGATGCTTTCCTCTTCGGCCATAACCGCCCCCTAACAGCGCTCTTGGAAATTTCGGTGTACCTGGGAAGTATAACCCGTCCTCCCACTTTCTTTGCCGCCACCTACAACGGCCGGGCGGCCAACACCACCGGCATGTCGGACGTGGAAAGCAACGCCTTCTACACTGCGGCCGTGAACTGGGCGGTGGCGCAGGGCTACATCACCGGGTACGCCGGCACCGGCACCTTCGGGCCTAACGACAGGCTGAGCGCCGAAATGCTGTGCGTCATCTTGTGCCGCATCCAGAAGGTCGCCGGCGATGCTTCGGCGCCCGAAGGGGTAGTTTGCGCAGATGAAGACGGAAAAACCAGTCAGGGGCACAGGAGTACGGGTTGTTCCCGGCCGGCATCGAGTAGCGCGCACCGCCCAAGCTATCAATCAGAGATACGCAGCCAAAAGCCCTGTGGCCAGGGCGCTTACCACACCTGGATGCGCTTTTCCGGAGGCAGGTACATAAAGTCGCCTTCCTTTATGCCAAAGGTGTCGTAGAACTGCTGCATCTGCTGGGACGTGGCGTTGGGGCGCAGATAATTGGGGGAATGCACGTTGGTCTTCAGATGGATCAGGCAGCGCTCCTTGGTTATGATTTCGCGCCAGCCCACCGCCCAGTTGCGGAACACCTCTTCCAGCGAGCCGTCGTCCTCTTCGACAATCTGCACCACGCAGGCCAGGCCGCCCAAATCGGCGGTGTTCTCGCCTAAGGTGCTGGCGCCGTCCACGTGCTGGCCGTCCACCACCTCGATGCTGCCGAAGTAGTCCTCCACCTTCTGCGCGCGTTCCTCAAAGGCTTTCTTGTCCGCGTCGGTCCACCAGTTCACACGGCAACCGGTCTTGTCGTATTGGCTGCCGTCCTTGTCGATGGCGTGGGTGATCTCGTGCCCGATAACGATGCCGATGCCGCCGTAATTCGTCGAGAGAGTGGCCTGGGGGCTGTAGAACGGCTCCTGCAAGAACGACGCGGGGAAGTTGATGGAGTTGTCCGTGGGCTCGTAGCAGGCGTTGATTTCCGCCGCCGACATGGTCCACACGTCGGACACCACCTTGGTGTCGGCCGTGGCTCCTATCTGGGGAACCCGCCAGTTCAAAACCGCGACGAAGTGCTGCAGCAGGGCGTCGCCCGCGGAAAGTTGCAGCGTGGCGTAGTCGTAGGCATACACTTCCGGGTAGCCGATGCGGCACGTGATGGACTGCAGCTTGTCCGCGGCAATCTTGCGAGTTTCCTCACCCAGCCAATCGGCGTTCTGCACGCGCCCCACCAGGCATTTTTGCACGCGCGTCGCTATGGCCTGCACCTGGTCTTTCGTTTCCTGCGAAGAATACGTTGCGGCATAGGCCACGCCGTACAGCTCATTGAGCAGGTTCTTCGTGCGCTCGCAGGCCATGTTTTCGTCGGTGTCGCGGCCGGTAGCGCCGTTGACGGTGTTGACGAAATCCAGGTAGGCGTTTTCCAAGGCGCTGGTGGCATAGGGCGCCGCCTTCAAAAGCAGGCCCACGGCTAAGTAGGCCTTCAGGCCCTCCAGGTTTTCTTGCGTGTACAGCGCGTCCAGGCCGCGCAGAGCATCGGGCTCTTCCACGCAGAAACGGGAGGCTGCGCCGAGGTTCAGCCGCGCGAGCACGCCGGCAAGGGGGAAGCTCGTGCACAGCTTGGCAGCCTCGTCGGCGCTCATGGGGTTGTAGATGCTCTCGATGTAGTCTTTCGCAGACTGGTCAGAAGCGGGGCGCACGTGAGCCGCAAGCTTCCCTTCAAAATCGTACAGGGCCGCAATGAGGGCATCGGCCTGCGAGGCGTCCACGCCCACCATGCCCAGCGCCGTGCGGGCAAAGGCAGAATAGCCCTGGTAGATGGCATCACCCGTGCTGGAGCGCTTGGTGTACTCGTCGCTGTCGGTAAGGGAAAGCACCGGCGGCTTGATGCGCGCCAGGTACACGCTTGAATCCTTGTCGTCGGGCAGCACCTGCACGGGCAGAAGCCCCGTGTATTCCGCGGCAGGCACCTGGTTGTTCTCCCGCGCGTACGGGAAGGTGAGCAGCGGGTCGGTGGTAAAGCAGGCGGAAAGCTGGTCTAAGGAGCTTGCGGCAAGCAGCGCCTGTACGCTTTCCTGCACGACGCCCAGCCCGTACGCGTCGCGGGCCGTGTAATTAAGGGCGGCCTGGAAGACGGGCGCCAGCTGCTGGGCGAAGGCGTTGTCGCCCGGGTTTTTCAGCAGCGTGGCGCAGTCTGCGGTCACGCGCTGCTGGATTTCGGTGATGGCGTTGAAGCGCGACAAGCCTTCAGGCATGCTGGTGGAAGTAATCCAGTCTTTGTTCACCCAGGCAAAGAAGTCCTGGCCCGCGCTGGTGGTTTCGGGGAAGTTGCCCACGATGGAGGGGTCGGGCCACTGGAACGACTCGTAGGTGACGGCCGCGCTTTGGCTGGCGGTATTCGCGGTATTCGCGGCGTTTGAGCAGCCCGCCAAGGACATGCCGCCCCCCAACGCCAAAGCAGCGGCGCCAGCGCTTAGGCTTTTCACGAAGGAACGCCTGCTCAGCGTGTGCTGGAACAAAGATGAGGTGTCGGTTTCCATGCTCTTTCCTTCCAATCGAAAAAGCTTGCGGAGCTCCTTTTATGTCGCTAAGTATATCATTCGGGGCATGCGCCGGGCATCGCGCGAAAACGCAACCCGTACTCCTGTGCCCTCAACGCGTTTTTCTGTCTTCATCTGCGCAAACAGCCCCTTCGGGGACGTGGGCACACAGCCCATACTCCTGCGTTTCGCCCACATCCTGAGCCTTCCCCGATGTGTGCCTTCCACGGCGGAAGGGCACAGCAGTACGGGTTGTGTGCCCCCAGCGTGTCGTGTGGAAAAGGATTGGCAGACCCGGACACGCAAGCGGGGATAGCGGGCCTTAGACACACGCAGTTCTCGCTCCGTCTGACACACGGGTTGTGATTCGGCGTCAAAGCTTGCAATTGCAGGCAATATGCCAGCTATAGCGGTTGACATAGTGCGGACAATGACTGGTGCTGTACGAATAGACACCGCAGTTGGTAACCATGTTCGCTTCGCCGTGCAGCGGGCATCCCAGTGCGGTTCTAGCGGCCAAATGAGGTCAGCCACTCGCCGTAGTGGCCCTTCCCCTTAAGAGCGTGCGGAACACTGGTGAAAAAGCCAGGCTCTTCGCCCTTCAGCCTGTTGATGAATCCCACGGTGCTACACGCTTCTTTCGTTTCCCGAGCTGCGATCCCGCCCCCTCAGCCGACGTCGTCCTCTTCCTCCACGCCTAGGAAGTTCGCCATGTCTTCGACCATCATGCACACTCTCACGATCATGCATATCATGGGCACGCTGTAGCCTTCGCCGGCGTGTAGCATCCATTGCCGCACATCTTCCGGAAGTTCATAGAAGGCGTCCTCGAACTCGTGGATGCCGTGCAGCATCCGCTCTACCAGCGGGATGATGCTTTCCTCTTCGGCCATAACCGCCCCCCTTCGTCACCATAATCTTAGCCGTATTTGCTTAAGTTTTGCCTGCGGAAACGGAACCCGCAAACGCAATCCGTATTTGTGGTTCCGTGTTGCCAAGGGAGTGCCTTCGGGAATGGTGTAACATTCTGTCAGGCACACGAAATGCGCGGAAGGGGAGAAGATGACGATCACATATTACCCGGGTTGCAAGGTTAAGGCGGCATATCCCAAGGAAAGCGCGGCCTTGGAGGACTACATTTTGGGGCGCGGCGATATTCGGGTTACTGGTTGCTGCCGCAAGAACTGGGAAGGTTTCGGGCCGGATGACACCGCCGTGGTGGTGTGCAACAACTGCCACGAGATTTTGGGGGAGTCTTCGGGGCAGCGCATCGTCAACGTCTACCAGATCCTAAATGAGGACCCTCACTTCAACTTCCCCGACTACGGCGGCGAACAGATGGCCTTACAGGATTGCTGGATTGCCACCGGCAACCACCAGGCCCAATACGCGGTGCGTTCCCTGTTGAAAAAGATGAACATCCAGGTGATCGAGCTGGCGAACAACCGTGACGACTGCCGTTTCTGCGGCACCAACATCATCACCCCGGCCTCTGCCAGTAACGTTGATTTGGCGCCGAGGCGCTGGGTGGACAAAAAAGCTGCGGAGCTGCAGCTGATACCCGCCGAAGAGTGGGATGCCTACTTCCACGAGCAGTGCAAAGACATCCCCACCGAAAAGGTGGCCTGCTACTGCAAATTCTGCGGCGATGGCCTGTCCTGCGGCGGTAAAAAGCCTGTTCACATCTTGCAGCTGCTATTCCCCGAAGCCTAGATGCCGGCGAAATGCCTTGCGGGGGTGGTTTCTCCGTTCCCGAACGAAGCTGGAGAAGGGCGCAGCAGTGTGGGGTGTGTGCCCACGCGCTTGAAGGGGTAGTTTGCGCAGATGAAGACGGAAAAACCAGTCGGGGGCACAGGAGTACGGGTTGTTCCCGGCTTGGGTTGTTCCCGGCTTGTCATGCTGCGCAGAAGGCTCCGGCCCCCGCGCGCGGCGGGAGCAGGATGTTTCTCTTGCATATTCTGTGTAATACGGTATTATATACATGGTATTACTGTAATTACGGAGGTGCGAATGAAGGCGAATGCGAATGCGTGCGCGACCGTGACTGCGCGCGTGCCTGCTGAAATCAAAGCGCAGGTGGACCGCAAATTGAAGGATATGGGCCTGTCGGCCACCATGTTGGTCAACGCTGCGTATGAATTCGTGCTGGTGGAAGGCCGTTTGCCTGTACCGCAAGGCGCGCAGAGTCCCCGCGCAAACAAGCCCCAAACGAAAGCGCTTTCCGAACAGGACGCCAAGGCCTTCGCGGCCGCGTGGTCGCAGCGCGCCGTTTTGGAAGCGCCCGCTTACGACGGCAGCAATTTCAAGGAACTGCTAGGCCAGGCCAAGGGTGACTACTATGCGCGTTTTGCTTGATACCAACATAGTGTATGACCTGCTGTGCGCACGGCCCTTCGACCAAGAAGGCCTGATGCAGCTGCGTGTCATGCATGCCTTTTCCGACGTGGAGCTGTGGGTTTCTGCGAAGTCGTATGCCGACTTGTTCTATCTGATCCGCAAGGAATTGGGCAGTGCGGCTGCGCAGGACTTGCTGGAGGAAACGCTTTCCTGGCTAAAGGTGTGCTCGGTGGACGGCGAAGACGTGGCAGCCGCCTTTGCCGCGCGCTGGCAGGATTTCGAAGACTGCCTGATTAACCGCTGTGCGGAAAAGACGGGTGCCGATTACCTGATAACCCGGGACGCCAACGGGTTCAAAAAGGCTGGCATGCCGGTTGGCGGCGCAAGCGAATTCATGCAGTTCGTATTCGACACCACCGGCGTCACCTACGACACCGAAAACCTGCCCCTGGCGTGAAGTGGACCCCGCCGTTCGGCCTGGTAAGGCTGCCTTCCGCCGGGGGGTGTTCCTATAGTTTTGTCAACTGATTTTTCTGGTTGATTTTCGCTTTCA
>JAUNIP010000012.1 GCA_030523425.1 Coriobacteriia bacterium | reverse complement strand
ATAGCCCCAGCGCAGCGCTCCGGGTTCGCCTCGTGCGCGCGACCCTGCGGCCCGCAAACCCCGCGTCGCCGAAGGCGAGGGTCCATGCCCCAAAGCAGCACGCCCCCTTTCCCTTGCCCTAATAGCCCCAGCGCAGCGCTCACATCGCGGCTCGTGCGCGCGAACCTGCAGCCTGCGAAAACCCCGCGTCGCCGAAGGCGAGGGTCCAGGCCCCAAGCCGCCTGCCCTTCTTTTCCTTGCCTAATAGCCCCAGCGCAGCGCTCACATCGCGGCTCGTGCGCGCGAACCTGCAGCCTGCGAAAACCCCGCGTCGCCGAAGGCGAGGGTCCAGGCCCCAAGCCGCCTGCCCTTCTTTTCCTTGCCTAATAGCCCCAGCGCAGCGCTCACATCGCGCCTCGTGCGCGCGACCCTGCGGCCAGCCACAGCCCCGCGTCGCCGAAGGCGAGGGTCCAGGCCCCAAAGCAGCACGCCTCCTTTTCCTTGCCCTAATAGCCCCAGCGCAGCGCTCCCGTCGCGGCTCTTGCGTCCGCCCAGCGCAAGCAGTCCACTCCCCGGAGCAGACCTCTCCACTCCGGCGGCTTCGCAGCTCCGGTCCAGGCAACACGTACGCGCGGTTCGTGCGCGCGCCCACTGAAAGCGGGCCGCGCTTCGAAGCAAATCCCTCAATGCGAGCCAATCGCCCTAGCGGCGCTGCCACAGTTTGTAGCCGCTGCCGGTGCAGACCATTTCGTAAGCGGGGTATTTTTCCATGTCCTTGGCCAGGTCGGAATTGTTGTATACCACTAAGAAGTCGAACTGGTATTCATCGATGAGCGTCTTAGACGGGGTGCGGCCTTGGGCGAAGTCCACGAATTCCTTGTAGTAGTGGCGGTCTACGCCGGTGATGCCCGGCTCCCACAGTTCTGGCCGCGGGTCTATGAACACCTTGTAGCCGCGCCATTCCAAATACCCACCGTTGTTGAACGAGTTGTAAATCTTTAAGCTGCCCGCGTCTGTGCCCGTTTCCTGCACGTAGGTGTCCAGGTAATCGCACGCGACAACGGGCACATTGCCGCTGTCCTTTTCGTAGTCGGTGGAAGCGTTCGGCAGCGCGGAAAAAGCCGCGTAGGCCACGGCAATGCCCGCCAACAGCACCGCGCACACGCCATGCAAAAGCGGCGAATGCAGGTCCCGGGGGCGCTGCAGGTACAACCGCGCGCGACTGAACGCCTGCGCAGCCAAGGGCACCGCGAAGAATGCCACCAGCCACACATTGCGCGTGTGCATCATGGAAAGCGGGATGGCCACCGCAAACAGCAGCGTGAGCGGCAGGTTGATGCGCTTGAGTCCGTTCACGCCCAAAGCTATCGACCCCACCACTATGCAGGCCATGGCAAAGCCGCCGTAGTCAGTCCAAAAGCCGGTGTTGCCCATTTCGTTGATGTAGTTGCTATATCCCGCCACGCCGTAGGAGTTCACCAGATACAGCACGCCGTTGATGCCATACGGGTTTACCAGCAGCGCCACGGCGCACACCACCAGGGCAATCAGCAGCGGCAAGCGGCTGTAATCCGCTTCGTGCAAGGCGAAAGGCCACGGCTTCAGGGAAAGGGTGCGACCCGCGCCCACTCCAGCGCTAAGCTCGTCCCCTGCCGCCTGGCGCCGCACGCGCGCCGCAACCGCTTGGTTGTGCCGACGCAGCAGATAACGCCGCAGCAGGGCGAACACGTCCGGAATAACGTAAAGCGCAATAATGAACAGGTCATACACCGCCATGGACGAATGCAGGTTCGCATGCACGCACACCAACACGGGCAGCAGCACCAGCCACCGCCGGTTGTTGGTGTGCCGGTATTTTTCCAACACCAGCAGCACCAACGCGAACATGATCATGGTGTACAGGTGAGGCCGCACGGTTATGTAGGCCGAAAGCGCGCCGTAGCTAAGGGCTATCAACAGCAGGTTTATTTCGCCGCCAGTCTTTTTGTCCTGACGGCATTCGGCGCACAGGGCGTACAGGCACACCACCAGCACCACCTGCTGCACGAACACCAGCATCTGGGCGCCGGCCAGGCCAAACGCGCTGTAGCACGCATACAGAATGACCGCCGCCAGCCACTGCTGCACCACAATGCCCAAGCCTTCGTGCATGGAAAAGGGGTTGGTGTACGGAATGCCGTTTTCCACGATGTCTTTGCCTGTGGCAAGCAGCCACCACATGTCGTTGTCGTAGGCGTTCACGGCGTTTTGGATGATAACCAGCAGCACAGCGAAGGCTGCCACCAGCGCAACCAACACACCATGACCCACCGGCTGCTTCCGCGCGCGCCGCGCACGCGCAGGCGCTTCCGGCTGGGACGCCTTCAACGCCAGCACGGAAGGGTCAGGGTAGCGCACGGCAGACGGCACGTCAGCCAAAGGCGCGTTGCCGTCCTGCGAAGCGGGAAGCAAAACTTCGTCCATCACAGCAAAAGCCCCAAGTACCACGTAAGAAACACCGGGCCCGCAAACAGCGTGATAACGCACGACGCCGCAATGGCCGGCCCGAAGGGGAAGGCTCCTGGCGTCACGGGCTCTTCGTCGTCATCGGAAAAGTCGCGCTCCACTTCTTCGGCCGTGCGCGGACGCGCCAAGCCAATGCCGGCAAACACCAAGCCCACCACGCAAGAAATAAACAGGTTCACGCAGCTTAGCGGCAGGCCCAAGAACAGCCCGCACATAAACAGCAGCTTCAAGTCGCCGCCGCCCAGGCCGCTTTTCCCCGCGAACTTCGCGAACACCAGGCTGAAGGCCAACATAATGCCCGTAATGACCACGGCACCTATCAGGCCTTCCACCAAGCATGCCAGCCATCCGCCGCCAAGCGGGCCACTCATAAGGCCCAAACCCTGCACCACGAAGGGCTGTCCCATCAACGTGGCATCCACCCCGGCAAGCTCAAGCACCGCCACGCAGACCACGCTGAGCGCCCACACCACTATGCCCGCCAGAATAAACCCATTAGGGATGGTAAGCGTATCCAGGTCCACAAACGAAAGGCCCAGCAGAATGCAGGCTAACGCGCAATACGCAAGCGACGCCAAGCTGATGCCGAAAAACCATACAATGGCGGCAAACACCAGCCCCAGCAGCACTTCGGCCACCACGCAGCGCGCGGTTATCTTCGCATGGCAGTAGCGGCATTTTCCGCCGCTGGCAATCCAGCTTACCACGGGGATCAAATCCAGAATGCCCAACGCATGGCCGCAGGAATCGCAGTGGCTTCTGCCTTTCCAGGGGCTTTCGCCTGCCACCGTGCGCCACGCCACGCACGTAATGAAACTGGCCATGATGGCCCCTATCACGAAGGCGAACACCAGCACACCGGCGCACAGGCCTGCGCCTAATACGTCTAGCATCTGCGCCACGGGCCCTCCTTTTCCTACTGCCGGTTGAAGTAGTTAATGCCGCTGTTGGGGCGGAAGTACGTGCGAATGTATCCGTCGGTTGAAACTATCACGAAGTCGTTTGTTGCTTCCAAATAATACACATCATCGCCGTCTTCGGCTTCCAACTTGTGCAAACTGTTGGGATTGGCCACCACGGCGTTCGCGGCGGCCAAGTAATCTTCCATGGAAGAAAAGCCCATGTCGATGCCGTGCTTTTCATAGTGGCTTTTCATAAGGCTGTAGCTGCGGAAGGTCAGGTTAGACGTGGCGGCCGGCTGCTGGTTCGTTGCGTTATTGGTGTTGTTGGCGTTGCTGTTGCCCGCGGCGGCGTTCCCGTTGGTGTTGGCGTTTACCGCGTTGGAAGTATCCGCAGGCAGCGTGCTGGCGCAGCCGAACATGCCGTTGGAAAACACCACCGCTACCGCCACGCACAGGATTATGGCCACTATGGTGATAATGAGTTCTGGAGTCTTTTTCATGCGATGCCTCCCCGCTAGATGACGGTCATCTGGTGCGGGCTTTGCGTGAACACTTCAAAGCCGCTTTCGGTGACCACGCCGAAGTCTTCCAGCCGCATGCCGAATTCGCCCGCCAGGTATATGCCCGGCTCCACCGTGACCACATTGCCCGCCACCAGGGGTTTTTCGTTTTTGGAGTTCAGGCAGGGCTCTTCGTGGATATCCAAGCCCACGCCATGGCCCAGCCCATGGCCCATCTTCCCGCCAAAGCCTTCTTCTTCCAGCACCGCTTCGGCGTGTTCGTGCATTTCCTTGCCCGTGATGCCCGGCGCTATGCGCGCTTCCACCTCTTCGTTAGCGCGACGAATAGCCTGGTACGCATGCGCCATGCGTGTGTCAGGTTCGCCTAAGAATACGCAGCGCGTCATGTCGCTGCAGTATCCCAGCGCCTTCGCGCCGAAGTCCAGCACCACCACCTGACCTGCTTCCAGGCGGGTTTCGCCCGGAATGGCATGCGGGCTGGCGCCGTTAGCGCCGGTGGCCACTATGCTGCTGAAAGCCAGGTCTTGCGCGCCGTGGGACAACATGAAGCCTTCCAGCTCCAGCTGCACTTCGCGTTCGGTCATGCCGGAGCGCATGAACGCCACAATATGGGCGAAGGCCGCGTCGGTAATGGCCTGGGCTGCCCGCAGGCGGCGCAGCTCTTCGGCATCTTTCACCGCGCGCAGGCCCACCGCCACGTTGCTGGTTTCCACCAGCGAAACGTCCGCCTTGGACAGCGCCGCTTCCAGCTGCCGGAATTCCGCCAGCGTGATGTCGTCTTCTATCCCCAACCGGCACGGGCTCAGATGCTTCGCCGCCCAAACGGCATGGGTCATGCGGGCATCGTCCACTTCGAAAGGCGTGCCCTGCGCACGTTCGCGGCACGCCAAGCTGTAGCGCGAATCGGTATGCAGCGTGGCGGCGTCCTGCGCCACCAGCACCGCGTGGGCCCGTTCGCTGTCAAACACGCCGTCAAAGCTGGTCAGCCACTGAATGTTGGACGTGCCCCGCAGCAAGAACTGGTCCACCCCCAACGATTCGAAAGCGTCCCGCAGGCGCTGTAGCCGCGTGCTACTCATGTCGCGCCACTATCACGTTGCCTGCAGGGTAGCGCGCTTCGAAGCCTTCGCCCAGCCGCGCGGTATGGCCTTCCAGCAGAATGTCGACGGCCCGTTCATAGCCTTCCACCCCCAGGCCTTTCACCTGGGCCACGCACGCCGGAGCCACCACGCTTATGGCGCGGAAGGGTTCGCGCTGGTCAACGGCAGAAAGATGTACCTCCACCACGGGGGTGGAAATGCTGCCTACCGCGTCACGCAGGGCGTAGCTGTAATGGGTGTGGGCGCCGGGGTTGTACACCACGCCGTCATAGGCGGCATGCGCCGCGTGTATGCAATCTATCAGCGCGCCTTCGTGGTTGCTTTGGAAACAGTCCATTTCCACGCCCTTACCGGCCGCGTAGGCGCACACCCGCTGCTGGATGCCCTCCAGCGTGTCCGTGCCGTAAATGTCCGGCTCGCGGATGCCCAGCATATCCAAATTCGGGCCATGTACCAGCAAAAACTTCACCTGCACCCCCTTACTCCCCTGCAGCCGTGCTCCCGGCGGCCTTAGCCGCCGCCCAGGTGCGCAACTGCTGCAAAATCACATCGTCGGCAACCGTGCACAGCTGCCATTTCCCCACATCAGAGGGCAGCACGAAGCGCACCACGCCGCCGCGGGTCTTCTTGTCGCGCTTCATGGCGTCAAGCATGCTTTCGGGCGCGGCTGAAAACGGCAAGGCGGGCAAGCCCAGCTGGTCTAGCAGCTGGTCTTGGGCTTCCACCACGTCGGCTGGGGTTCCCAGCACATTGGCAGCCAAGCGCGCCGCGAAGCGCATACCTTCGGCCACCGCCGCACCATGCGAATACGTACCGTAGCCCGCAAGCTGTTCCACCGCGTGCCCCAAGGTGTGACCATAGTTCAGGCATTCGCGCACGCCCTTGCTTTCGGTTTTGTCCTGCGCCACCACATTGGCCTTGAACACCACGCACTTGGCAATAGCCTGCGCCACCGCGTCCTGTTCGCGCGCGGCCAAGGCGGCTGCGTTGTCGCACATCCAAAAGAAGAAGTCGTCGCCGTCTATCACGGCGCTTTTCGCCACTTCACCTAGGCCACAGGCCCATTCGCGTTCGGGCAGCGTGGAAAGCACCGCCGTGTCGGCGCACACAAACGCCGGCTGCAAGAAGTTGCCCACCAGGTTCTTGCCGGCCGAAAGGTTGATGCCGGTCTTGCCGCCCACGCTGGAATCCACCATGGAAAGCAGCGTGGTGGGTGCCTGCACCACCGCAATGCCGCGCATGAACGTGGCCGCGGCAAAGCCCGCAAGGTCGCCCACCACGCCGCCGCCTAAGGCCACCACCACGCTGGATCGGTCAAGCCCCAGCGCAGCCATGGCTTCCCACAGCTCTGCCAACACTTCGGCGCTTTTGCTGGTTTCGCCCGCAGGCACGGTAATGTCGTTCACTTTGTAGTCGGCCGCCACCAAGCTGGCTTTGGCCTGCTGCAAATACAGCGGGCCCACGTTGGAATCGGTGATCACCAGCACGCGCGTGGCCTGGGCACACGCCGGCACCTTGCGCAAGCTGGTGCCCATCTGGCCCAACACGCCGCTGCCGATGCGCACGTCATAGGCGGTTTCACCCACAATGTTCACGTTTACTTTTGTCGCACACATAGCACGCCTTCTTGCTCTAAGGCCTTTCGCACTTCCCGGGCAATAACGTTGACGCCCTTGCCCGCTGTGCTCACGGTGATGTCGGCCACTTCAAGGTACAGAGGCAAGCGGTCTTCGTTGCGCTTTTGCGCCTCTTCTACGTCGTTGAACAGCGGGCGCGTAGACAAATCCGAAATGCGCTTGCGCGCTTCCTGGGCGGTCACGTTCAGAAACACCACCACGCCGCTTTCTTTCAGGATGCGCCGATTTTCTTCGGCCAGCACCACGCCGCCGCCGCAGCCGATCAGCATGGGCTCGCGGCCGGCCAGTTCGCGCAGCGTTTCGGTTTCTATGGCACGGAAGCCCTCTTCGCCTGCCTCGGCGAAGATCTGCGCCACCTTCTTGTCCTGCTGGCGCTCTATGTAGGAATCCATGTCTAGCACCGTAAGCCCCAGGCTGCGCGCCAGTTTGCGCGAAACGCTGGTCTTGCCCGCACCCATGAAGCCCACGAAGAACACCGGCTTTTTCAACGTGCTCACCATTGCAGGCCCTGCGGGCTTCAAGCCCAGCGAAGCCGAAAGGTCGGCCGCGGACATGCCCTTGCTGTGCTGCGCGTCCGCTTCGCTCATTTGGACATGGTCCTTAGGCGCTTTTCGTAGTTTTTGATGTTGGCCTTGATGTCGCTCATATTGGTGTTGCCGAAGGCTTCCAGGTACGCGTTGGCCAACACGAAGGCCACTTCGCCTTCCGCCACCACAGCCGCGGCAGGCACAGCGCACGTGTCGGAACGTTCCTTGGAGGCCTTTTCAGGTTCCAACGTATCCAGGTTCACGGTGCGCAGCGGCGTCATCAGCGTGGGAATGGGCTTCATGGCCGCGGTGATGACCAAGGGCATGCCGTTGGTCATGCCGCCTTCCAGGCCGCCGCAGTTGTTGCTGGCGCGCGTGAACGCGTTCTTCTTCAGCAAAATTTCGTCGTGCACCAAGCTGCCGAAGCGCCGGGCGGCTTCAAAGCCCAGGCCGAATTCCACGCCCTTGATGGCAGGAATGTTGAACAGCGCGGCACCCAGGCGGGCCGTCAGACGGTCGGGGCCTGTTGCGTACGTTCCCAAGCCCGGCACCAAGCCGCGTGCCACCACGCGGAACGTGCCGCCTAAGGACTCCCCCGCTTCGCGGGCCGCGTCAATTTCGTCCATCATGGCCTGGCTGGCAGCCGCATCGGGGCAGCGCACGTCCGACATTTCGATGTCTAGGGGCTTGTAGTCGGGCGCAGACATCATGGGGTCGTCTTCGTTCATGCTGGCAGAGCCAATACTGACCACGTAGCTGTACACTTCCACGCCAACCGCCGCCAAGAATTCGCGCGCGATGCCCGAAGCCGCCACGCGGGCCGCCGTTTCGCGGGCACTGGCGCGCTCCAAAATGTCACGGCAGTCTTCGGAGTTGGTTTTGCACACGCCCACCAAGTCCGCATGGCCCGGGCGCGGCGTCACTTCGCGCTGCAGGTCTTCGGGTGCCGTTCCGAACACAGCCATGCGGTCGGTCCAGTTTTCCCAGTCGCGGTTGCGCACCGTAAGCGTGATGGGGCTGCCCAGCGTGCGCCCGAAGCGCACGCCGCTGGTGATTTCGGCGGTGTCGGTTTCTATCAGTTGCCGCCCGCCGCGGCCATAGCCCTTTTGGCGGCGGCCCATGTCCGCATTGATAAGCTTTTGGTCAATGGAAAGCCCCGCCGGCACGCCGCTGACAATAGCAGTCAGGCACGGCCCGTGGCTTTCTCCAGCAGTAATATATTCCATACGCGCTCTCTCGTAGTTTTGGGTAGTGCGCTTATTGTAGCGCTACTGGGTGAAATTGCAGCCGCGCGCCCGCTTCCATTTCAAGCAAGCGGCACAGTAAGGCGAAAAGCAGCCGATGCCGTTTTGGCCGAAGACGCGCGCCAAGCGCACCGGAGTGGAGAAGTCTGGCCCGGGCGGGCCAACCACGCGGGCACAAGCTAGAAGACCTCGGAGCTTAGCAGTTCGGTGGTTTCGGGGATTTCACAGTCGACCAGGCTGGGGCATTCGGCGAAGGCTTTGTGGTCTATCACTTGCAAGCCTTCGGGCAGCACTACGCGTTCAAGGCTGTCGCAGCCCCTAAACGTTTCCGCTTCAACCGACATGACCAGCGGCGGCACCGTCATGCTTTTCAGGCTGACGCAGTCCATGAAGCACTTGCGGCCTATCCAGCCCACCGTTTCCGGCAGTTGCAGCTGCTCAAGCCTCACGCAGCCGGCAAACGCTTCGTCGTCAAGCGATTCCAACCCCGCCGGCAGTACCACGTCCTGTAGCTGCAGGCAGTTGTCGAACACGCGGGCGGGCAAATCGCGCACTCCTTCGGGGATGCGAATGCGCTTCAGCTTCTCGCAGTGGCTAAACGCCGCCGGCCCCAAGCTGGTCAGCGCAGGTGGCAGCACCACTTCTTCCAGCATTTCGCAGCGCAAAAACGCGTTTTCCGGAATGCCTGTGACCCCTTCGGGAATGCGGATGCGCTTCAGGCGCCGACACCCCTTGAAGGCTTCGCGCTCAATCACCGCAAGGGTGCTAGGAAGAACCACTTCCTCCAGGTTCACGCAGGAAGAAAAAGCATTGTCGGCAATGCGCACCACGCCTTCGGGCACTTCCACCCGTACCACACTGCGGTTGCACGAAAACGCCCGAGCACCAATGGTGAACATGCCTTCGGGAACCTGCACGCAGGTGCTATGCCCCAAGTATCGGTCCAATGTCACGCGAAAATCACTCATAGGGAAAGTGTAGCAGCTTCCACAAAAAGATGAACCCGGATGCGCTTCACTTCATCCGGGTTCTGCGTTTCAGACCGATACCTATAATAGATGATGTCTACTATAAGTCAATAGCTATTTCAAAAAAATTTGCGGCAATCAAATATTAGATTAAATCCACTACCTTTCCCCTGCCTAAAACGCCGCTTCTTCGGCCATCTGCTTTTCCAGCAAGCTGCCGCCACAGCTGGAACCGCAACCCGCCGAACAGCTGTAACAGATGGGGCTGGAAACAATGGTGCGCTTGGCAAGCGGCGCATCCACAATGTCGCGCACGTTGGCAGGCCCGTTGATGGGCAGCCCTAACACGTGGTTCACTTCGCAGTCGTACAGGCCGCCGTCCCAGTCCACGTTGATCTGGCTGCGACACATGATGCGCGCCACCACGGCGCCGTTGTAGTTGTCGGAAAGCAGCTTCAGGTAGTAGTCGAACTTCTGCTGCGCTTTCATTTGGTTGGCGAAGCGACCCAGGCAGTAGTTGTTGAACGCGTACATGCCGTTGAAGTCCACCCCTTCGGCGCGCTGCAGCTCGTACTTGTACAGATCGGCCAATTCTCGCTGGTCGGGCGGCAGGAAGGGGCCGTCCACGTTGTACACCAGGTCAATCTGCAGTTCAGGCGTGCGCCCATACCCCAGCTCATTCAGTTCGTGCAAGCTGTCCATCACCTTGCGAAACACGCCCCCGCCGCGCTGGTTGTCGCAACCCAGCTGGGTGAAATATGGCAGGCTGCACACCAGTTTCACCTTGTTGGCAGCGTACACCTGCATGAAATGGTGATACTCGGGCAGCTGCAGGATGGTCAGGTTGGAGCGCACAATCACTTCGTCGGCAAGCTGAGCGGCCTGACCAATGAACCATTCCAAGTTGGGATTCATCTCCGGCGAACCGCCTGTGATGTCCATGGTCTTAAAGCCGCCGGTGCGAAACGCCACCAGCACCGCTTCCATGGTTTCTCGGCTCATTTCCTGGTCGTTTTTGGGGCTGCACTGCAGGTAGCAGTGGTTGCACGCCAGGTTGCACTTGTAGGTGACGTTCACCTGCATGGTGGTAAGCGTGGTGGTTTCCAAGAAGCCCTTGTCATGCACGCGCTGTTCCCACGGCTCAATGCCCAGCGCGGCGCAGGCGTCCTGCAAATCGGCCAAACCGATGCGCTCTTTCTCCTTCTGCAGCGCCAGCGCCTGGTTGGCGGCGGCGAAGTCAAACCCACCCCTATGCTGCTTGCGGGGCGTAATGGTGAAGTGCGGAGCGTAGCGGCTGCCCTGCAGCAGGGCGGCCATATTGCCGCTTACAGCCACGGGGCGCCCCTTGATCAGGCGCACCTGCGAACTCAAATCGAAGTAGCGCTTGTTTTCCGGCATGGTGCCCAAATACGTGGCCACCTGCCCGTAGTCTTCTTCGCGCGACTCTAAATCCACGCCCTTCACGGCGCGCACGGTGTGGCTGTAAAAGCCAATGCAACCCAGCTTGGTGGCAATGCGCAAGTCGCCGATGTGCACCTCGTCGCATTCCACGTCGTAGAACGTGGCCACGCCGTTTTCGGCCAGCATGCGCCGGAAGTCTTCTATGTACATGGCCCCCGAAAGGCATTCGCCGCGCAGCACAGGGTCGTCGTAAAAGCCTTCGGGCACGCGCCGGTCGCTGAAGATGTCGGAAAAGAACAGTTCGCCACCGGGCTTCAGCACGCGAAACACTTCCGCGAACAGTTGATTCTTGAACGGCGACAGGTTCACCACGCAATTGGAAATGACCACGTCCACGCTTTCGCTGGGAATGGCGGCCATGTCTTCTATGTAGCTTTCCACGAACTCCACGTTGCTTTCCGCAAACCCGAAGCGCTCCATCTGGGCAGCTTCGTACTTGCGCGCGAAATCCAGCTGCGAAGGCGTCATGTCCACGCCTATGACATGGCCGGTAGGCCCCACCAGCTTGGACGCAATGTACACATCGCGCCCCGTGCCGCAGCCCAAATCCAGCACCGTGGCGCCTTCCAGCGCCGGCGGGATGGGGCTGCCGCAGCCGTAGAAGTGGTCCAAGATGTCATCTTCTATGTCGTTCAGCGCGTCTAGCACGTACTTCGGCGGCGGTGTTTCAGAACAGCAGCACGCATCGGTACGCAGGTCATCCGACTCTTGCAAAAACGACCCGTAGTACGCCTGAACCTTCGCGCGAATGTCGGAATCAGTCACGCAAACTCCTCCTCGTTTGGCCGCCGCATCACGCAGCGGGCCGAAATCCCCCCGTTAGCGGCCTTCGTCGCCCATGCCGAAGCATTCGGTGAAAAACACCTGGCAGTCCAAGTTGTACTTGTCGCACACCGCGTCTATGGCGTCGTCCACAATGCGCGCCATGGGCCGGCTTTCGCACACGGCACGCGCGTTGATGATCATGCGCGCGTTCTTGTGCGGCCGCAGCATCTGCTGCGCGTATTCTATGTCGTAGTCCACGCCTATCAGGCTGGCCTTGTTGAAGTCGCCGTTTCCGCTGGTGGCGAACATCTTCAGGTGCGGCACGTTGCGCTTGCGCTCAATAAGCCCCATGCGAATCTCTTCGATAAGGTCTTCGATGGCGGCGTTGAAATCAATCTTGGAACCATCCAATGTCTTGAAGTACACGCGACGGTTGTACCAGGTCAGCTTCGTTTCCGCTTCGGCGAAGCGTTCGTTGTCGCGCACGGAGAAGTTCTTCAGCGCGCTGACGTGCGTGGTCACGAAATCGGCCAACTCTTCAATGCCGGTGCGCTCAAGCGCCGAAATGGTGAGCACCGGGATGTCCGGGCAGGCCGTGTGCAGGAAGTCCACGTAGCGCTCTATGTCTTCGGGCGCAAGCGTGTCGCACTTGTTCAGCACCACCAAGTCGGCTTCTTCCAGCTGCAGCTGCAGCAAATACACCAACTCTTCCGGCAGGTTGATGTCGGCCCGTTCGGGCATGATCATGCGCAGGCGCTCCGGATCCACGATGACCGTGAAGGGGCTTAGGATGAACTCGTCGGCGTTGTTGTCCGCCAGCGTATGGTACACATGGTCAAGCGCGCCCACGCCACAGCCCGGGATGTCGCTCATCACAAACACCGCGCCGTCCTTGTCGCGCAGGCGGCGAATCTGGTCGACGGTGTTGTCCATCTGGTAGCAGATGCACCCGGAAGCAATTTCGGCCACCGTGCAGCCGCTGGTCTGGGTCAGGTTGGTGTCCACCAAATTCGCGCCCAGGTCATTGGCGATAATGGCCGTTTCGCCGTAGGTTTTGCACATGTGCTCGCCTAAGGCAATCATAGTGGTGGTTTTGCCCGCGCCCAGAAAGCCGCTGACCACCATGAAACGAATCTTTTCGCGAGATACGTCACTTTGCTTGGTGGGCACGGCTTCGGCCGCGCCGCCCATCAGCGAATTTGTTACGTTGTCCATGCACTCTCCTTCAAGAAGGGGACCGGCGCGCACCGGCCCCCGTATATCATGCGCCCTAGCTTAGCAGCAAGAAGCCATAATGGGCTGGTCGTCTTCGTCAGCGATGCCATCGAAGTCGGGCGCCACCTTGATGATGTGGTCGCCGTGCGTGTCGCCAATATGGTGCGCTTGGCTGCCCTTGTAGGTGAACACCTTGGCGTAGCGGCTGCCGTACGCAGCCACAGCGGCCACATTGTTGCACACCTGGCATTCCTTGCCCGTGGGAAACTTGATGTCCTTGTCGAACAGGAAGTATTCCGGGAAGTCGGGCAGCTGACCGTTATAGGCAATGTATTCACCGAAGTTTTCGCACACGTCATCGGACACTTCGGAGTTCATCAGGCGGCACGTGATGGTGGCGAAGGCGGCCTGCGGGTAGTGGGACTGCTCTTCTTCGGTCAGGATGGTCTTGTTGGTCACCAAGTAGCGCGGGTCGTTGAAGCCAGCCAGGTAGCTCAAGCGGCGGAAGTCGTTGATATACATGGCCCCGCCCAGGTATTCTGCGCGGTAAGCAATGTTGTTGGCAATTTCGGGGTCCAAGCGACAGTCGGAAAACACGTCGGTGAAGTAGAATTCGCCGCCGGTCTTCAGCACGCGCTGCACTTCGCACAGGTAAGCGTACTTGTCAGGCGAAGCGTTGAACGTGCAGTTGGAGTACACCACGTCGGCCGTATCGCTGGCAATCATGGACAGATCTTCGGGGCAGCCGGCCACCAGCTCCACGTTGCTGGCAGCGTAACCGAACTGCTTGATTTCCTTGGTCAGGTACTTTTCGGCTATGGCGCGGCGGGCAGCATTGGGCTCCACGCCAATCACCTTGCCGTTTTCGCCCACCAGCTGGGCCAACACATACAGGTCACGGCCGGAACCGCTGCACAGGTTCACCACGGTGCAGCTTTCCAGCAGCGGCGGCACGTTGCAGGCGTATTCGTTGAAGGTGTTCTTGATTTCGGCGGACACGTTGAACATGACGTCGCGCGCCAGCGGAGTCATGGTGCCTTCGGCGTCACGCGTACGGGCGGTTGCCAGGGGGTCTGTGCCCTGAGCAGCGGCCAACTTGTCGTAATAGTCTTGATAGTCGGTGGAAATACGGTAAGCAGCAGGATAGTCGGCAAGACGCATAGTGAAACCTCTTTTCTCAGATAGTTGACCTTGTCTACTATAGGCTTTAGGCCATCCTACCAGACACGTCATAATGAAGAAAGCACCATTCTTGCCAGACGCGCTTTTTTCGCGCTGAGGGAACACGATTTGTCCAAGCGAGACAAACGCCGTTCGCCTTTGATATGTGACGGTTATGAGAAGAGGAAAATAATCCGTTGACAATTAATGGACTAAGTCTATTATAGGTAGTGGTCTGAAACAGGGCTCGAACACCACAAGCACATTCGAAACCCCCTTTTGGTCCCTCCTTAACGAAGAACGAGCCGCCTGGGCGGCTCGTTCTGCTATTAAAAATGACGAGTGGCGGATTACTTGCCATCTTTTTGGCGCTGGTACAGCACGTTGTTGGTTTCCAGCCAGCTTTCTATGGTGCCGGTGTCGAAGCCGTCGGCAGGATCTATGATCAGGGCGTACATCTCTTCTTCCTGCAGCACGGCGTCAAGGGCGTCGGTCAGCTGGATTTCGCCGCCGGTTGTGGGCTTGGCGTTGGCCAAAAGCTCCATCACGCGGGGCGAAAGCAGGTAGCGCCCGAACACCGCCAAGTTGGAAGGCGCGTCTTCCACGGCAGGCTTTTCCACCAAGCTGGAAATCTTCCACACATCGTCAGACACCGCGGCACCCGCAATCACGCCGAAGCGGCTGACCTCTTCTTCGGGCACGGGCATGACGGCAATCACGCTGGCGCCGTTGTGCGCGTCAGATATGGCCTGCATGGCAGGCAGCATCTTGTTGTCGGGCACCAACACATCGCCTAACAGCACATAAAAAGGCTCGCCCGCGGTCTTTTCGGCCGCGCAGTAAATGGCGTGTCCCAAGCCCAACGGTTCGTCCTGGTACACGTAGCTCACATTCAGGTTGCCCGCGTGCTCCACGGCGTCTGCGTACGCGCTTTTACCGCGTTCGCGCAGCATGGCCACCAATTCCGGCGCGGGGCTGAAGTGCTCTTCTATGGACTTCTTTTCGCGGCTGTTGATGATGACCACTTCGTCGGCCGCGGAAGCCAAGCCTTCTTCCACCACATACTGGATGGCCGGCTTGTCCACCACCAGCAGCATTTCCTTGGGTTGGGCCTTCGTGGCCGGCAAGAAACGCGAACCTAGGCCAGCAGCGGGAATGAGTGCTTTCATGGGTTTCTCCTTAGCAGTTCAACGCAGGTCATGCGCCCGCGCAACGTCCCGTAGCAACAAAGCGGGCGAACCCCCAAGGGGCCCGCCCGCGGTTGCACCCATGATAGCGTACTCTTGGCCGCTATGCCTTCAGCTCTTCGCAGATGCGCTGCAAGCGGCTGGTCACTTCGGCCTTCGCCTTTTCCACGTCCACGCCAAAGTACACGCCGTTTTCGTAGATCTTCTTGCCGTCGCACAGGGTTAGCACCACGTCAGACCCGTGGCCCGCATACACCACGTTGCACAGCGGGTTGTGCATGGGCGCCCATGCAGGGCCCGTTACGTCAAGCACGCACAGGTCGGCCTTGAAGCCAACCTTCACCAGGCCGCAGTCCGCACGCCCCTGGGCCAACGCGCCGCCGCGGGTGGCAGCATACAGCGCCTGCTTGGGGGTGATAACGGTGGGATCAAGTTGGTTGCCCTTGTACAGAAGCGCCATCAGATACATATCCTGCATCATGTCATGGTTGTTGTTGGAAGCCATGCCGTCGGTGCCCAAGGCCACGTTGATGCCCTTTTCCAGCATGCGCGGAATGGGCGCGAAACCGCTGGCCAGCTTCATATTGGAAGCAGGGTTGCACACGCAGGTGACACCCTTTTGCGCCATGATGTCCATGTCGTCTTCTTCCACCCACACGCAGTGCGCGGCGGTTACCGGCACATCTAGCACGCCCAGGCTGTCGAAGTACTGCACCGGCGTCATGCCGTCGTGGCGCTGCTTGCACTCTTCGTGCTCGTTTTTGGTTTCGGAAATGTGCACGTGGATGCCCGCGCCCTTTTCCTTGGCAAGCTGGGCAATGTCGGCACACACCACGGGGTTAGACGTATATTCCGCATGGATGTTGTACTCCATAAGGATGCGGCCGTCAAAGGCGCCATGCAGCGTGCTGAAGTATTCTTCGTTTGCCTGGCAGACGGGATATTCCTTATACGGCTTAGGCTCAAACGCCAGCAGGCCTTCGCACAGGTTGGCCTTCATGCCGGCTTCGCCAACGGCTTTGGCGCGCAGGGGCGTGTGGTAGTACATGTCCGAAAAACTGACGCAGCCGAAGCGCATCATTTCGGCACAGGAAAGGGCGGTTGCCCAGTAGTTGTCTTCGCCGTTCATCTTAGCCTCGAAGGGCCACACCATTTCGTTGAGCCACTGCTGCAGCGGGGCGTTTTCCGCGTATCCGCGCAGCAACGTCATAGGCGCGTGGGCGTGCGCGTTGTAGAAGGCGGGCATCAACAGCTTGCCGGCGCCGTCGTAGGTCTCGCCGTAATCGGCGGCGTTTTCGGGGGCTGAAGCGCCAATGTAGTCAATCGTGTCATCTTTCACGCCCACCCACATGCCGGCGGCGTAGTCGAAGTTCTCATCCAGAATGGCGATGTCTTTGAAGAGCATAAAGGGTCCTTTCCCCTGTTGAATATAGGATGATGTCTAATATAGCAGAAGGGCCACGCCATGCAAGACGTGGCCCTTCGCAGTGTTGGCAGAATGGCGACCAGGGGAGTCCCCCCGCCCGAAGCCCGTTAGTTGCGATAGCCGTAAATGTATCCGCCGTAGTAGCTGTCGTCAGGAGCGAACGACTCTGCGTTGTCCAAGTACCAGTAATTCCAGCTGTCTTCGTAGCTGTACTGATCCCAGCCATAGCTGTTGTAGTTTGCCGCATCGCCGTAAGAGTCAAGCCAGCTGCCCCAGTCATACGAGCTGTTGTAGCTGTCCCAGCCGTTCCACAGATTTGCCCAGCTGGAATAGTCGTATTGGTTGTACGTGCCGGAAGCGTTCACGAAACCGCCCAGCCACGCAATGTAGTCGGCGTCAATCCCGCAGTTGCCGAACACGGTCTTCAGCTGCGCGTAGAACTCCGAATCGCCATAGGGCAGCGTGACCGAAAGGCCCGTCAGCTCGGAGTCACCGGACGTGGAATTGGTGTACACGATGGCGTTGGCCACCGCAGCGGAAAGCGCCTGCGATTCCGCGGAATTGATGTTTTGCGCCGTGGCCATGATGTCGGTCACGTAATAGTCGCCCATGCTGGCGTCCGCTATGCCGCCGAAGAAATCAGAATAGTCCCAGCCCATGCTGTTTCCCGTGCCGTAAGACTGCATGGAATCACTGTACCAGTTGCTGTCGAACAGGCTTAAGCTGGCGTCCAGCCAATCAGAGAACAGCCCCTTGTGGTGCAACAGCATGGATTCCCTGCCGCCGGCAACGCGGGAAACCGTCGTGGAGTAGTTGGTACCCAACAGCGTGTCTTGGTTGGCGTACGCGAATTCGGTCCACGTGGTGAACAGCACTTTCATCATGCTTTCATCGATGAGCGCAAGGATGGCTTCATCGCCTGAAACGCGGTCGTTCTTGTTGGCGTTCACCATGTCGTCAACAATCAGCGTGCCCAAATCTTTCGTGGAAATGGTGGTGTCTTCCATCAGCTTTCTGAGCCACGAACTGTACTGCCAGCCCAGGCCCGATTCGAAGTCTTCGGACAAAATGGTGTAGTCGCAAAAGTCATACAGGGCCATGCACGTTTCGATGCTCGACATAATGCAGCAGTCCATGCCGATGAAGTCGAAATACACGCCGCCCTTGCTCAGGGCCGCCTGCATCTCGTCGATGGTCAACGCGTCTTCGGTGTCGCCGGTTTCGTCATAGCCAAAGCCATACACCGGGCCGCCGCCGTGGTTCCAAAATATCAGCTCATAGCGGTCGGCGGGGTAATTTTTAGCGCCCCATTCAATGAAGCTGCTCAGCGTGTTGGCTTCCGTGCACGGCATTTGGTCCAAGGTGTTGTCAACCAAAGTCAGGCCGCCGTTTTCCACCTTGTAGCGCTGGGTGTGGCTGGAAGAGATGTTGTATTTTTGCCACTGCTTGGTGCCCATGGTCTGGATAAGCACGTTCACCTTGTCGGAGGTGCCGGCGGAAATCATTTCCGCAATGTCGTCGGTGGCTTCGCCGGCTTCGGTTTCCAGGTTGGACCCGTTCATGTACACCAGCACGGTCACGGTGGCATCCCCCGTGGAACTAATGGTGGTCTGGGGGTCGCGCACCAGGTTGCTGGGAAGCTGCGACGCAGCCGAGCCCACTTCGGTAAGGCGGTCGTTCAGCTTGCTGACCGCCTGGGAAACACCGCTGCAGCCCGCTGCCACCAACACGGCGCAACACAAAACCAAGGCCGCAACAACGGAACCGAACACCTTCAGTTTTGCCTGCTTCATAAAACTTGCCTCTCTTCTTGAAAACCCGCGTATCGCTTGATAGCTCCAACATAACAGGAAGCGCTTCCCTGCGGGTGTCTGAAGGAAGCGCTCCACTGAATTTGCTTCAAATCGTTACGGAATCTCGCCGTCTGGAGCCCTAGTCTTCGGGGAACAGCGCCAAGATGGAATCCAGCATGTCTTCAATGTCCACGTTTTCCACTTGGCCCTTGTCGCAGGCATGGGCCACCGCCGGGCTTACCGGCAGGTCGGCGTACGCGCCAATGCCGTACTTCTGCGCCACGTAGGCACCTTGCGGGTCACCGTAGATGTAGTGCTTCTTGCCGCATTCGTCGCACTGGAAGTACGCCATGTTTTCCACCAGGCCTACCACCGGCACTTCGAAGTCCTTCGCGAAGTTCACGGCCTTGCCCACAATCATGCTGACCAGTTCCTGCGGGGCGGAAACGGTGATGATGCCTTCCACGGGAATCTGGCGCAGCACGGTGAAGGCCACATCCGACGTGCCCGGGGGCATATCGATCAGCAGCACGTCAACATCTTCCCAGTTCACTTCGTCCCAGAACTGCTGGATGGCGCTGTTGATGACCGGGCCGCGCCAGGCAACCGGCAAATCTTCCTGGGGCAGCATCAGGTTGATGGAAATAACCTTGATGCCGCTTTCGGTAATGGCCGGGTTGATGCCGTCTTCGTCGGCGGTCAGCGGGGGCTTCAGGCCGAACATGCGCGGCACACTAGGGCCAGTGATGTCGGCATCCAAGATGCCCACCTTCTTGCCTTGCTTGCACAGAGCGCTTGCCAACAAGCCCGTTACCAGCGACTTGCCCACGCCGCCCTTGCCGCTGAACACGGCGAACACATGCTTGACGTTCTTGCGCGCTACGGGGCGCTCTTCTTCTTCGCGATCGCCGCAGCCGGCCACGCCGCAGCTGCTGCAATCATGCGTGCAATCTTGTTCCACGGATTGCTCCTTCCGCATAGTGCGCGGCCGCATGTCTGCGCGCCGCCTAATGATGCATGGCGTGAATAATAGCACTCCACGGCATCTAAAAACGCCGCGCCCGGCGAAATGACCGAACGCGGCGTTGTTGTTTGCGCCAAGTGAAGCGCGGCAGCGTTTACTGCTGCTGATAGGGCTGGGTGGGCTGCTGAGCAGCGGGATTGACCACAGGCTGCTGTCCGGCGGCCTGGTTCGCCACCGGCTGCGCAGGCTGCTGGTAGGGCTGCGCGGCCGGGTTCGCCGCAGGACCATGCGTGTAGCCCTGGGTGGCGCCGTAGCCTGCCGTGGGCGGGGTGACGCCTTCGCCGCTGCGCACCTTGTTGATGAACACCGCCAAAATAATCAGCAAGATCATCGAAACGATGCGCGCCGAGAAGAACGCCACAATGGCTGCGATGATGGTCCACACGAAGGCGCCCATCAGCTTTTCCTTCTTGCCAGCGTTGCGCAGGGCCAAAATGCCCGCAATCAGCGAAATGGCGCACACAATGATGCCGATAACGCCTAGAACCACAAACATGGTCGCCGTCAGGAACTTCGTGGTGGTGCCCACGTTTTCGGGCGTCAGGTATTCGAACATGTGCGCAGCGTACTGCACATCGCTAGGAGTCATCGCGGCAAGCTGGTCGCGCAGGTCTTGCAGCGACGTGACCAACGTGGGATCGTTGAACTTTGTGGCTATGTCCTGTATCTGAGTATCAGTCAGGCTGGCAAACAGATCCACCAAGCCTTGCAGCGTTGTGGCGTCGGTAAAGTCCACCATGGAAGCCAACGTAGTGTAATCGCCCGAAACCAGCGACCCCAACACGTTGCGAACCGCCGTGGCCTGCTCTTCGGTCAGCGACGACAACGCGCCATCCGAAGAAAGCAGCGCATCCACCTCTTCGGCGGTCAGCGTTGTGGATGCCTCGACGGTGATGGAGCCAGATTCACTGATGGCGGCATCTATCGTTTGGCTTATGGGCACCGCAACAAGGGCCAACAGCAGGCCGAGCAGCATACCTAGCGCCGAAAGGACGATAACGGCGATGCTTAGGCCCTTCACCGTTTTGGAAGCAGGATTTTCGTACATACAGAACCTCGATTTCGTTTCGTTTCCGTGCGCAAATTTTAGCGTACTTTGAACGCGCGCGCCGCAGCCCTACACAAGCTACAAAACCTTACCAGCAAAGCATCACCCGCCTTGGTTGTGCCACCGCCGCTGCTGCGCAAGAAAGGCCAGGGCTAAAAGCAGCCCTGGCCTGCGAATTCATGGTGGAGATAGCGGGATTCGAACCCGTGACCCCCGCGTTGCGAACGCGATGCTCTCCCAGCTGAGCTATATCCCCACGCGTGCGCATAAAGCGCATCTGTGCATTGTGAAGCTTGGGAGCGCGTTTGTCAACGCCGCCGCGCGAAACGTGCGCAAAGAAGGGCCACCCGCGGGCAGCCCTTCGCGTTATTCATATGTAGCAGCACTTATTTTTCAGATGCGTAGAAAGTGGCGTCGTCAAACAAGTCGGAAATGGCCTTGCCATCCAAGAACGGCAGATCCAAGAATTCACTGACGGTGGGAACCAGTTCGGAGCAGTCAACGTAGTGGCCCTTCTCATTCAACTGGTCGGTGCGCTGTACGCGCCAATAAATGTCGTTCACGTCGGACAGGTAAAAGGTCTGGCCTTCCACGTCCATGTAAACGGAATGCTTTGCATGCAGGTAATTGGGCAGCTCATCAAAAGTAAGCGTCAGAGCTTCCGCAGCTTTCTTACCCATAATAGGGACCTCTCTTTCCTGGAAGTAAACCAAGCAAAACCATCATAACAAGAAAAGCAGGATTTGACGGTGCAAGTTGCAGCTTCCTCAAACTTTCCCAAGGATTAGGGCATGCGCGGGCGCGCAGCTTTATGCTAGCCAGTTGTCGTAGAACACGCCGTATTTGGAGTATTTCTCGCATAGTTGGCGGGCGGTGCCGTCCCGGTTCAGGAAGGCCAAGTCATCGCTGACGGTTTTCGCCAGCTGATCTTCGCCAGCAGCAAACGCCACAGCGTAGTAGTCTTCGCTCAGCACAGCCAGCCGCTTCAGGCTGCCGGGGTTGCCGGTTATCCATATGCGCGCGGCCGCCGAATCGCACACCACGCCGTGCACTTCGCTGGCCAACAACTTGGCGAAGGCATCGTCGTAGCTTTCGGCCAACACCAGCTGCGAAAACGTGGCGGCGTAGTTGGCCTTGGGACCCGCAAGCACCTGGTAAGCGGCCGTTCCCGGCAGCACCGCCACCGCGCGGCCCGCCAAGCTGGCGGCCGATGTGTACACCGACATCTTGCGGATGACTATCACCTGCTCGTTGAGCATATATGGCTTGGAATACACGCACGCATCGTTGTAGTATTCGCGCAGCACGCCACTCCACAGGCAGTTCACCTGGCCCGATGCAAGCGCTTCTTCGCGGGCGTCCCAGTTTTCCAGCGGCACGTATTCAACGTCCCAGCCTTCCTTGTAGGCGACCGCCTGCGCCAGGTCCAAATCCAGCCCCACATACGAACCGTCTTCGGCGGCGAAGCTGAACGGAGCGTTGTCGGGGTTGAAGCCCACCTTCAGCACGAAGGTTTCCTGCGGTGTTTCTTCTTCGGGGGCGGCGGGGGCCGCAGGCGCGCAGGCCGCCAACGCCAGCAGCGCGCACGCCAACACGCAGGCAAGCGCCACGGCAGCAGCCCCGCGCAAGCAGACGGTATGTTTCGCCTGAACAGCCATCACGCGCGGTTTCGCTGTCGGTTTTCGGCGCTGGTGGGCCTCTTTTTCACCAAGGCTGCAGGTTCAAAGGAAAACAGCTGATCAAGGCGCACTTCAGACCCTACCGTCACGCATTTACGGAAGCACACGTCTTCGCACAAGTGGCACTGGATGCAATCGCTAGGCCAAAAGCTTATAAGAGCGCTTCCCGGCGCGTCCTTGCCGTCCTTGTCGGACCGGTGCAGCGCCTTGGTGGGGCACACCACCGTGCAAATGTTGCAGATATTGCACTTCCCGTTGTCTATTTCCACGCTGCCGAACAGGCGGCTGTCCAAGGTTTCTTGGGCGGGCTGGCCCACTTCGTAAAGCGCATCTATCAGATGCGTGCGCCGGTGAGGCTCCACCAGGTCTGCTTCCTGTTCCGCAGTCAGGCCGAAGGCGTCTAGTACCATGGCAACCGTGGTGTCTTTCTGCGCTTCACGGCGAATGAAGAAGCGCGCCGTCTTTTCCGCGGCTTTTTTGCCCGAATCGGCCGAAGACGTGAAGAACGCCCGGCGCGTTTCGCTCAGCGCACGGGCCCGATAGCCCGGCATGCCCTGCGGGAAGTGGCTGGTACGCCGTATGCGCGCATCACATCCTTGGGCTTCCAGCAGCTTGGTGGCGCTTTCCACCACCCGGTTGGTGGTTTCTTCGCAGTGGCCTAACTTGCAGGTGGCGCAGTCGGCATCCACCAGCGCAAGGTCCGTCGCGCCGCGCGCCACCAAGCCAACAAGGAAACTCTCATGCACGCGACACAAACAAGGCACTTCCACAAACGCCTGGTCATCCGCTTCATGGCGCGCCGCCTTGCGCGCACAAGCCACACACACCGTGCCTTCCGGCAGGCCCTTTTCGGCCGCATGCTGCAACAGCAGCTCTGCATCGGATTGAAGCTTGGCGTCCGGCGGGTCAAGAGGCACCAAGGCTTCTGCAGGGCACACCGTGGTGCACGCCCCGCAGCCCACGCATTGGCTGTGGTCAACCTGCACCTTGTTTTCCTTCACGGTTACCGCTTGGGCGGGGCACACATCCACGCACTGCCGGCAGCGGGCCTTCCTATGCCGCACGGGCAAACAGCGCTCCAACGCCACAAACACGTATTGCTTGCCCATGGCCTGGGCAAGTTCGGCAATGTCAACCAAGTTGGAAAGGTCAGGCATACCCTTGTCCTGCTATTCCGTTAAGGCACGCTCCAATGCGGCCAATTCTTCCGGCGTGTTGCAATTCACAAAGCATCCCCCATATGGTACCGCACGAGACACCTCTTCCTGGGTGAACTCATACACCACGGCATGTTCATAGAAAGCCTGCACACGGCGTTCCCCTTGCAGCACCGACGCGCGAATGGGCTCCAGGCAGGTTTCGCGCCGGTACAGCGCGTGGAACGGCTCGAAGCCGTGCTTGTTCACCGGCACCACCACGTCGCAGTTCTTTTCGTTCATGGCAATGGATTCCGCCACCACCAATGCCGCAGATGCGTTCACCATGTCGCACGCAACCACCGCCACATACGGCGAAGACGCCGCGTTCAAAGCCGTGTACAAGCCCGGCAGCGCGCCGCGGAGTTCGAAGGCGTCCTTCACCAGTTTGATGTCCAATTCGGGGAATTCGTCTGCCAGAAAGCTCAGCTTTTCGGGCTCGTTGGTGGTGATGATCAGCTCATCGGCCGCCACATGCAAACGGTGCACCAGCCGGCAGATCAAAGGCTTGCCGGCGAAAGGCACGGTGGCCTTGCTTTGCCCCATGCGCCGGCTTTCGCCGCCGGCCTGGATGACCACCGAAACGCGCGGACGCACGTAATGTTCCACCACGAAGTCGGTGATGCCGTCAACGTCGTTGATGTCAAAGCATGGCAGGCCATACAGCTTGGCAGCTTCTTGAGCTGCGGGAATGTTGGTGACAATGGCCACCGTATTGGCGTGGGGCATCTTTGCCCGCACGTCTTTTAGGCCCTTGTCGTCCACAGCAATGCTGTGCGGGTCCTGCGCGCGGCGACGGGCTTCGGAAACTTCCTGATGGCGATCCAGAACGTCCTTCACATTTGCGAAAATCATGGCTTCGCCGGTTTCGCGCAACACCCGGCGGCGCTCCTCTTCGGAATCTATGTCGCGCAAGGCGCGCACAATCTGGGTGAAATCCGCCCCTAAGGGCCACCCGCGCTTGGCACCTTCCAGCAGCACTTCGGCCACAATGCTGTCGGCGTTGTTGCCTTCGCGCATAATCTCAATGGTGGGCAGGCCGCTTTTCCTATACCCCTCCACCAGCACAATGTCGTGCCCGGGCATGCTGCGCACAATGGCGTCGCATTCCGCTTCGCCTTCTATGCTGGCAATGCGGGCAATCTGCCCTGGCGCGGAAATGACCGTTTCGGAAGCACCCGCTTCGCGTTGGCGGTACGAATCCTTCCCGGGAATGTCTATGTCAAAGCCCGTGCGATGGTGGTGCTTCACGCTGCCTACGTCGAAACCCCTGGCCACAAGCTGGGCAATAAGCTTGACTACCAGGGTGGTCTTTCCTGAGTTATGACGCCCAACAATAGCCAAGGCAGGGCTGGGTATGTTGACCATAAAATTTCTCTCCATCTGTCGTAGCGAAAAAGTATAGCATCGCGGGTGCTATAGTGGTGTGGTGGAATGCGAATTGTTGTCTTGGGCAACCGCATACGCTACGAACACGGAGGGTTCCATGATTTATCGTTCGTTTCAGGAAAAGCAGCTTTCGCTGTTGGGCTTTGGGGCCATGCGCCTGCCCCTGCTGGAAGATGGCGCCATAGACGAGCAGCAGGTGTTTCGCATGGTGGCATACGCCGCCGAACACGGCGTGAACTACTTCGACACGGCTTATCCCTACCACGGGGGCCTAAGCGAAATAGTGCTAGGGCGCGCGTTGAAGCAGCTTCCCCGCGAAAGCTACTACTTGGCTACGAAATACCCGGGGCACCAGATTGCCACAACATACGACCCGGCCGACGTGTTCGAAGAGCAGCTGCGCAAGTGCGAAGTGGACTATTTCGACTTCTACCTGCTGCACAACGTGTACGAAAACAGCTTGGACACCTACCTTGACCCGCGGTGGGGCATCATCCCCTACTTCTTGGAGCAAAAAAAGGCCGGGCGCATCAAGCATTTGGGCTTTTCCACGCATGCGCATATGGACTGCCTGCAGCAGTTTTTGCAGGAAGCGGGCCAGCACATGGAATTCTGCCAGATTCAGATGAACTACCTGGATTGGTCGGTGCAGCAGGCGCAGGAAAAGATTGCCCTTTTGCAGGACTACAACATTCCCGTGTGGGTGATGGAGCCCGTGCGCGGCGGGAAGCTTGCCGCGCTAAGCGAAGAAGCCACCACGCTGTTAGAAGCCGCAGCCCCCGGGCGCACCGCCGCCGACTGGGCCTTGCGCTGGCAGATTGACAAACCCGTGACCGTGGTGCTTTCCGGCATGTCGAACATGGCGCAGGTAGAGGAAAATTGCGCCACGTTCGAAGCAGAGGCGCCACTTTCCGCCGCCGAAGATGCGCTGCTGTACCAGGTGGCTGAAAGCATGAAAAACGGCGTGCCGTGCACAGCCTGCCGCTACTGCTGCGACAGCTGCCCCTTAGGGCTAGACATTCCCCTGCTCATGAACATTGCCAACGAAGTGCGCGTGGCGCCGTCGTTTAACGCCGGCATGACCATAGACGCGCTGGGAGAAGGCAAGCGCCCGCAGGATTGCTTGGCCTGCGGGGCCTGCGCCGCCGCCTGCCCGCAAAGCATCAACATCCCCGAAGTGCTGGCCCAAACCGTAACTGCCATGGAAGGCGTGCCCCACTGGGCCGACCTGTGCAAACAACGCGAAGAAGCCGCCCGCAAACTGCGGGAGGGCAACTAAGCGGGAGGGTGCACACGCAAAAAAGGCTCGCAGCTTTGTTAGCCTGCGAGCCGATGGTGCCGCCTTGGGGGCCGGCGAAGTCCGCTCCCTCCAAACGGACTCCGGGTTTTCCCAAGGAGCGTTACATGCCGCGCTTACTATACTGGTTGCCAAAACAGCTGACAATCCATTCTTTCTTGAAAATAATTGCAGGTCATGCGCAGGAATTCCCGCCGCGCGCTACAGCTGCAAGCGAGCCTCCAGCGCGCGGCCTAAGGTCACCTCGTCGGCGAATTCCAAGTCGCCCCCCACGGGCAGGCCGCTGGCCAAGCGCGTAACGGTAATGCCCAAGGGCTTTATCAGACGCGCCAGGTAAGCCGCCGTGGTTTCGCCTTCCACGTTGGGATTGGTGGCCAACACCACTTCACGCACGGTTTCACTGGAAAGGCGGCGCAGCAGTTCTGCCACATGCAAGTCGTCGGGGCCAATGCCTTCCATGGGCGAAAGGGCGCCGCCTAGTACGTGGTAAACGCCGTCGAACACGGCGGTGCGCTCTATGGGAGGAATGTCGCGCGGTTCGCTGACTACGCAGAGTATGCCCTGGTCACGGGCGGTATTGCCGCAAATTTCGCACACGTCTTCCTGCGCGTAATTGAAACACCGGCTGCAGAAATGCACCGTCTCCTTCACTTCCACTATAGCGGAAGCCAAGTTCAGGGCGGTGTCTCGGTCGGTGTTCAGCAGCCAATACGCCATGCGCTGGGCCGACTTCGGACCCACGCCGGGCAGGCGTTCCAGCTGCTCTAACAGGTTTTGTATGGCCGGGGCGGCAATCATCCTAGAAGCCCGGGATGCCCATGCCGCCGGTCACGGCGTTCATGCGGGCAGCGGCGGTTTCGCCAGCCGTGCGCAGCGCTTCGTTGACGGCTGCCACGATCATGTCCTGCAGCATTTCCACGTCTTCGGGGTCAACCGCTTCAGGGTTGATGATGATTTCCTTCACTTCGTTGTCACCGGTGACCTTCGCCGTCACCATGCCGCCGCCCGACGTGGCTTCGAACTCCATGTTCTTCACTTCGTCTTGGGCGGCCTGCAGGTCGCGCTGCATGCGCTGGGCCTGCTTCATCATTTTTTTCATGTCCATGGGTTTCTCCTTACTGAATGCCGGGGCTATTCGTTGAATCGTACGGGGGCGCCGAACACTTCGGACAGCATGTCTGCCATCTTTTCGGGGCTTTCATTGGCAGGCGCCGGGGCGGGCGCGGCAGCGGGCTGGGGCTGGGGCTCCGCCGCAGATGCGGGTGCGGGCCGGGACTCCGCTGCAGCCGCAGGCGCAGGCGCAGGCGCATAGGAATCGTAGGCGTCTAGCGGCACCTCTTCGTAGAAAGGTTCAGGCTGGGATGGCGCCGGCGCCGCGCTACTACGCTGGAGTTCGGCGGGCACAGGTTGAGCAGCAGCAGGCTGGGGCTGGGCAGCCGCGGGCTGGGGCGTGCGCTGGGGCGTTGCTGCCTGCTGCGGCTGGCTTTGCGACTGGGTTTCACGGGGCGCAGCGGCAACAGGCTGGGCAGCAACGTCTTGCTGCGCATCGGAAACCTGCACGTAAGAAAACGGCACGTGTTCGCCGAAGGTTCGCTGAAGCACCTGGTCAAGGTCTTCGCTGACTTCAGGCTTCTGCACGGCTTTGTAGGCGAAGGCGCTGTCCTTGGCAAACTGCACCAACAGGGTTTTCTTCGCCGGATCGTATTCCGCCTTCGCGTTCATCAGCAGCACGGCGTATGCCGGCTTGTCGCGCTTCAGCAGGCTCATGGCCGAGGCCCACGCACGCTGCAGCGAAGCGGGATTTTCCAACAAGCTTTGCGCATTACCCAGGTGGGCAACAGGCTCGGGTTCAGGTTCGGCCGTGGTGGCAATCACGCCCGTGGTGCGAACAGGTTCTGCCTGCTGCGAAGGCTGCGGCTGGACCGCAACCGCGGGCTGCGCTTCGCGCTGGGGCTGGGCCGCAACCGCAGGCTGCGCGGCGGGCTGAGGCCGCGCCGCAGCCGCGCCGGCGCTCACGTGCGCCACGGCGGAATAGCCGCTTTCCAGCGCTTCTATGCGCTCCGCCAAACCTTCTAGCGTCAAGTCGGAATCGGGGCGCACCAGGCGGGTGCAGGCAATTTCGAACGAAAGCCGCGGGTTGGTGGACGTCTTCAGCTCCACCGTCAAATCCCCCAGCACGCCCATCATGCGCGCAAGGCGGTCGGGACCAAACCACTGCAGCTGTTCAGCCATCTGAGCACGCAAGGCATCGTTCACATCCAACGGCGCATCGGAACCCGTCAGGCTCATCACATACAGGTTGCGCGTGTGCTCTGCCAAATCGCGCGTGAATTGCGCCAGGTCAGAACCCGTTTCCACATAGTTTGCCACCCAGGCAAAACAGCCCGCCACATCCCGCGTGCCAATAAGTGCCACAATTTCAGACAAGTCGCTGGAATCCAGCGACCCCAGCACGTCTTCGGCGGCGGCCATGCTAACCACACCGTTGCCAAACGATATCACCTGTTCAAGGGCGGTCAACGCATTGCGCATGCCGCCTTCGGCCCTGTGCGCTATCAGCTCTAGCGCCGCGCCGTCGAAGGCCACGCCTTCCGCTTCGCAGATGGCGCCCAAACGGGCCACCATGAACTCCGAAGAAATGCGGCGGAAATCGAAACGCTGGCAGCGCGAATGGATGGTTTCCGGCACCTTTTGCGGGTCGGTGGTGCACAGCATGAACACCACGTGGCTGGGGGGTTCCTCCAAGGTTTTAAGCAGCGCGTTGAATGCCGCCGTAGACAGCATGTGCACTTCGTCGATGATGTAGATCTTGTACGACCCACGGGTGGGCGCAAACATCACGCGGTTGATGATCTCTTCGCGCACATTGTCCACGCCGGTGCGGCTGGCGGCGTCTAATTCATACACGTCGGGGTGTTCGCCGCGGGCTATCATCCGGCAGTCTTCGCAGGTTCCGTCGGGGGCCGAAGTGGGGCCGTGTTCGCACAGCAGCGCTTTGGCCAACAGGCGCGCCGTGGTGGTCTTACCCGTGCCACGCGGTCCGCAAAACAGATACGCGTGGCTTACTTTGTCCTGCTCAATAGCGTTTTTCAGCGTTTGTTCGATGTGGTCTTGACCCACCACGTCGGCAAACACTTGCGGTCGGTATTTCCTGTAAAGGGCTTCTGCCATAAAGGGCCGCCTGCTTCCGTTGACTGATTTTGCACGTGTTGAACCATGATACTGCAAGCGCCGCGTGAAAAGGGCCCAAACGCAACAGTATCGCAGAAAGGCGGGGGCGCGCGTCAGAGGGTCCTTATGGCTGCTTCCTCCCGGACCTGACCAGGTTCGAACCATGTCACCGCCCCAGCCCATCTGCGATACTGGCACATGAACCCCCACAGTATAGGGCAAAGGGCCGCGCAAGGCAAAGCCCAAGCTAGCGCAAAAATGCTTTGCCCAAGGCAATGAATTCCTGCAGGCTTAGGGTTTCGCCGCGGCGCTTGGGGTCAATACCCGCAGCGTTCAAAAGGGCTGCAACATCAACGTCTTGCCTGGTGGCAAAGTAGGTTTTGCAGGAATTAGCAATGGTTTTGCGGCGGCTGGCGAAGGCGGCTTCTGCCATGGTGGCGGCCGCTTTCACTTCCTGTAAGGTTAACGGCTGGCCGTTTGCGTCGCAGGGGTGGTAACGGTCCAAGCGCAGCACCGCGGAATCCACGCGCGGCGGGGGGAAGAAGTTGTTGGGGCTTACCGGGAAGCGCCCCGCAGGCTGGGCATACAGGCGCAGCTTCACGGTGTAGGCGCCGTAATTCTTCGTGCCCACCTGCGCACACATGCGGTCCGCCACTTCCTTTTGCACCATAACTGTGGCGCTTTGCAGGTTGGCGAAGCGCTCGAAGTAGTCCAACACCACCGTGGCGGCCACGGCATACGGCAGGTTCGCCACCAGCTTCGTGGGCAACGCAGTAGCGTCCAGGTCGGAAAGCTGCAGGTCAAGGGCATCCTTTTCCAACAGCGTGAACGTGTTGGCCCACGGGGCGCACGTTTGCGCCAACACTGGGGGCAGGTCGGGGTCGCGTTCCACGCTGGCCACGCGCCCGGCCGTTTTCAGCAGCGCGATGGTGAGCGTGCCGATGCCGGGGCCTACTTCCAACACGCTGTCAGCGGCGTCTAGCTGCGCCAAGTCCACAATCTTTTGCAGGATGGCATCGTTGACCAGGAAGTTTTGCCCCAAGGAATGCTTGGTGGCAAGCCCGTGCGCTTCCAGCACCGCCCGCGTTACGCTGGGGGCGGAAAGCGGCGAAAGCTTGGTGCCGTCGTCGAAGGGAAGCCCGCTAGTTGCCACGGTTCTTCCCTGCTTTGGCATTCTTGGGCCCCGCGCCCTTGCCGCCTTTGCCGGCAGCCCCTCCGCCCTGCGGGCCCTTGTTGGTGCCCGTGCGGCGGTTGGCGTTTTCCTTGCGCTTGTTGCGATTGTTGGTCTGCGCGCCGCCCTTGGTTTGGCGCTTTTGGGTTTTCCCGCTGCTGGTGGGGCGCTTGCCCGCTTCCGCCGATGCCTTGCCGCGCTGCTGCACCTGCGGGTCGTCGAAGCGCAGCTGCGGGCGCGCGGCGGGCGCTTCGGGCTGGGAGAAGTCCTGGACTTCAGCGGGCTGGGCGGGTTCTTCCGCGCCGTTTTCCACCTCGAACACGGCGGCCTCTTCTAAGATTTCGCCTTCGGCGTCAATCTTTCCCACCCAGTCATACACCGTTTCCAGGCGAAAGCCCGCGCACGCGATGGCCGACGCCACGCAGGTGACCAAGGCGTCAAACCCGTACGGGTCTCCCCCTTCGCCCACCACGTGCAGCACGGCAGGGCGCTTGGGCATGCCCGCACCCGCGCCGCCCGCCACATTCAGGCAGTAGTACGGTTGCAGGCGATCCAACAGCGCCTTCAGCTGCGCCGGCGGGCCCGCGAAATACACGGGCGACACAATGGTCAGCTCTTCGGCGGCATCTAGCAGCTCGTACACGTCGGGCATGTCGTCCTGCTGCGCGCAGCGGGCGAATTCCTGGGGGCCGGCAGCTTCCTGGTCCGCGGCGTCCGCGGCTTCGGGCGCTTCCTGCGCCGGGGTCAACGCTTCACCTGCCAGCACGGCAGCCGCCCATTGTTCGCAGTAGCCGCAGCCCGTACAGCCGCCCACGTTCACTTCCGAAACCGGCACCAGCGCCAGCTCGTCTTCGGGGCATTCTTCGATATTGGTCTCAAACAGCAGGTTGGCCAGCGCGCCCGTGCGCCCCACCACCCGCGGCGACCCTGCAATAATCAGTCGGTTCATAGCATCCCCCAGCTTTCGCCTAGCGCGGCGCATCCAGCAGCCGCCGCGCATTGTCTATGCACGCTTCCAGCAGCGCCGCGCGCGCCGGCCCCGGTTCGCAGCAGCGCACTTCCGCCAGCCGCTGCGCCGTGAACACCACGAAATCGGGCAAACACTTGCTGCCGCGCAGGGGCACCGGCGCCATGTACGGCGTGTCTGTTTCCGTGAGCAGCCTTATCTGCGGCACCAGCGCTGCCGCTTCGCGCACCGCTTCGCCATTGTTGAACGTGAGCGCGCCGCCGAAGGCAATGTAGCAGCCCGCCTGGATCCACGGCAAAATGTCGTGCGGCCCCAGCGTGCAGCAATGCAGCAGCGTGCCCGCTTGCGGCCACCCTTCGTCTTCCAAAATGGCCAACGCTTCGTCGTGCGCTTCGCGGATGTGCAGCGAAACCGGCAGGCCCGCTTGTTTTGCCATCTGAATCTGCCGGCGAAACACCGCACGCTGCTGTTCGCGCGGGGAAAAATCGTAATGATAGTCCAAGCCTATTTCGCCCAACGCACTGACGCGCGGGTCTTCCAGCAGCGCTTCCAGCTGGCGCTCCGCCGCCGTGTCGAACAGCTTGGCGTTGTGCGGATGGCAGCCCACCGTGATGCGACACGCAGGCACCGCCGCCGTGCTCCCCAGCGCCGCAAGATGCTCCGCGGCCCGGCGCTTCCAAGCTTCCAACTGGTCAAACACCACCGTGCCGTCTTCAGGCGGGTCGGTGACCACGCCTACAAAAGGCACCCCGTTGCAGGCGCAGCGCGCCAAGGCGAAGGCGGGGTCGGGCGTCATATGCAGGTGGCAATGGGTGTCCGCCACCGGGCCTTCCAATGCGGGATCCGGCGCGTCTACAACCTTCCATTTGTCGCCCTTGCGCTTCTGGCGAAACAGCGTGTCGTAGAAGGGCACGCCTGGCGCACGCGGAGCGTCCGCAGCGCTCGGCACGTCCGCCGCAATCGTGGCGTTTTCGCCGGTCATGCCCGCTTCCCTTCGCTCACGCCAACCGCGCAGCCCTAATCCAGGCTGATGGCGTCAACGTCCAAACGCGGGAACAGCGGGTCGCCTATAGCCACCGCGTTGCCGGCGGGCAGCGTGCCCCACGCGGAAGCGGCTTCAATGTCGGTCACGGCCGTGATGTCGCCCAGGCTTAGGCGCTTGAACACTTCTGCGGACGTGGTGGGCATAAACGGCGCCATGTACAGCGCGATAATGCGGATGGCTTCCAGCAGGTTATACATAACCGCCGCCAGCTGATCAGCGGTTTCTTCGCTTTTCGCCAGGTTCCAGGGGGCCATTTCCTCCACGTACAGGTTCGCACGCCCCGCCAGCTTCTGCACGGCGGCCACCGCGTCCGTAAAGTTCACGTTGCTCATGCAGGCGTCGTATTCGGCATACATGCCTGCCGCAATTTCTTGCAGCGGATTGGCCGCCACCGTGTTCGCCGCGCTTTCCGGCACCGCCGGCACGGCAGAAGCGAAGTACTTCTTGGTCATGTTGAACACGCGGCTGCACAGGTTTCCCCAGGTGTTAGCCAAATCGGCGTTGTACACCTGCGTCATGCGCTCTATGGAGATGTTGCCGTCGGCGCCGAAGCGCACGTCGCTTAGGAAGTAGTAACGGTACGCGTCCACGCCGTAGATGCCCACCAAGTCGGCCGGCTTGATGCCGTTGCCCTTCGACTTCGACATCTTTTCGCCGCCCACCATCAGAAAGCCGTGGCCGAACACGGTGTGGGTTATGGGCAGGCCCGCGGCCATCAGCATGGCCGGCCAAATAACGCAGTGGAAGCGCGTGATGTCCTTGCCCACAAAGTGGTACTGCATGGGCCAGCGCGCGTCGAATTCGCCCGCGCGGTCGGTTTCGTTGCCGTAGCCGATGCCGGTCAGGTAGGCCAGCAGCGCGTCGGCCCACACGTAGCACACGTGTCCTTCGTCAAAGGGCAGCGGAATGCCCCAGTCGAAGGTGGAACGGCTGATGGACAGATCCTGCAGGCCGCCCTGCACAAACGTGACGATTTCGTTTCTGCGGGTTTCCGGGCGAATGAACTGCGGGTTTTCTTCGTAGAACTTCAGCAGCGGTTCTTGGAAGTCGCTCAGCTTGAAAAACCAGTTTTCTTCGCCCGACGCGCGACGCACGGGGCGCTTGCAGTCTGGGCACACAAATTCGCCGTCGTCGTTCTTTTCCAGGTCCGATTCCGCATAGTAGGTTTCTTCATGCACGCAGTACCAGCCTTCGTAGGCGCTTTTGTACAGGTAGCCCTTGTCGTACAAGTCGCCCCAGAACTTCTGGACGGTCTTCGTTTGGCGCTCACTCGATGTGCGCACGAAGTCGGTGTGCGTGATACCCAACATGTCCCAAGCCTGCTCGAAGGCGGGCACCATGGAATCGCACCATTCCTGCGGGGTCATGCCATGGGCTTCGGCGGTTTCGGCCACTTTCTGGCCGTGTTCGTCCAAGCCGGTCACAAAGGCCACGTCGTAGCCGTTCATGCGCTGATAACGCGCCACAGCGTCCGCCGCGATGGTGGTATAAGCCGTGCCCAAATGCGGCGCAGCGTTAACGTAATAAATGGGAGTGGTGAACGAATACGTTCCCTTAGGCATAGTTCCTTCTTTCCGGCCGCGCGGCCAATGACACCGCCAGCCTTGTTTCGCGCATACGTTTGGCTATTCTAGCAAATCAACGGCAGAAACGCGCGTGAAGGCAGCATAAGTCACAGGCAAAGCCACGCGCCATTCCAAACAAGCGACGCAGAGGCGGGTTAGATTTTTTCCATTTCGGATACGCAGGTGTTGTACCAGTGTTGCCAGTTAGGCGGGCAGTACTTCTGCGCGTTGGGAATGCTTACGGTGTAGCCGTAGCCGCGGGACAGGCCGCGCACGTGGGCATCGATGGCTTCTTCCCAGCTGTCCCAGCTAGAAGAACCCCAGCCCCAGGCGTTGTGCGGCAAGAAGCAATACATGCCCTTGGAGCTTTCCACCAGCGAAATGGCCGGCGACCAGCGCGGGTCTACGCCGTAGTCCCACGCAGCGGCGGCGAACACTTCGCCGTAGCCGCCCAGCGGCGAACCTGCCAGGTAAGCATTGATGCGGGCACCCCAGGAACTCACGAACGTGGCTTTGTCGGTGCCCCAGTCGGCGCCGTCCTTGCTGACCACGTTTTCGATGGTTTCGGGCATGGGCTCTTCGCTTGCCAGGCTTGAACCGGTGTTGGCATCCGGCGGAATGCTTGCCAGCTCCAGGGCTTCTTTGGCGGCCTCAAGGTCGGCAATGGCAGTGAATTCGGCTTGACGCTGATCCTCGGCGGCGGCTTGGGCCCGTTCGCGTTCTGCCTGGGCGGCGGCCAAGGCTTCTTCGGCAAGCGCGCGCTGCTCTTCGGCGGCGGCGCGTTGGCGGTCAAGTTCTTCTTGGTCGGCGTTCAGTTCGTTTTGCAAGGTCAGCATTTCGTTCAGCTTGGCGGTGTTGGCGCTTTGAATGCGGTTCAGCGCCTGCAGCCGGTTGAAGAAATCCATGATGTTTTCCGAGCTGAGCAGCATGTCCAGCAAACTGCAGCCTTCTTGCTGCATCTTGTAGATGGCCACCAGCGCCTTGTTGGCGGCATCGCGCTGACCAGGCACTTGCGCCTGCAGCGTGTCAATGCGTTCCTGCAGCTGCGCAATCTGGCTTTCCAGTTCATCCACGGCGGCTATGGCCTGGTCGTATTCCCAAGCGGAAGCCTCCACAGCGCCTTCCGCGGCAGCGGCGTTGCTTTCTGCGGCGGCCGTGGCGTCCCCCGCAGCGGCCACGTTACCTTCCGCAGCGGCCACGTTGCTTTCAGCAGCGGCCAAGTCTGATTGTCGGTCGGCGAAGGCGGCAGGCGCGCACAACAACGCGAAAAGAACCGCCAGCACAACGCTGGCAGCCGACTTAAAAGCGGTGTTCTGAACTGCGGTTTTCCGCACGCGTAGCCTTTCTTTCGCACCGTACTAGGCGCATCCGTTTTTCGACAGAGTGCCAAAAGTATAGATGATTGCGCCCGAAAGACCTAATTTGCCCACGAAAAGCGCACAGGGCGTTCGTGTTTTCGGCCGCAGAAAGCACTACAATTGCCGTAAAGCAACCACGCGAAAGGGGCGCTCATGGGCATTCTTGCAGCATATGCGGTTCCGCATCCGCCGTTGATCATTCCCGCGGTCGGGCGCGGCATGGAACGGGGAATCCCGGCCACGGTGCGCTCTTACGAAGCCGTGGCGGCCCAAGTGGCGCAGCTGCGGCCGGAAACCATCGTGGTCACGTCGCCCCACGCACCGCTGTTCCGCGACGGGTTCTACATCAGCGGCGCAGCGCGGGTGCACGGGTCCATGGCGGACTTTCGCGCGCCCCGCGAACAGATGGAAGTTACCTATGACCAGGAACTTTCGGAACGCCTGCGCAGCTTGGCGAACAACGCAAGCATTCCCACCACGCGCGCCGGCTATGACGACAACCAGCTTGACCACGCCACATTCATCCCGCTGTGGTTTGTGAACAACGCCTACGCCGCGGCGGGCCTTTCGCCCGACTATCAAGTGGTGCGCGTAGGCCTTTCGGGGCTGGATTTCGCCACGCACCGCGCGCTGGGACAAGCGCTTGCTCAGGCCATTGGGGAAACCGGGCGACGCGTGGTGTTTATTGCCAGCGGGGATTTGTCGCACCGCCTGAAGCCGGAAGAGCCCTACGGGTTTGTGCCGGAAGGCCCCGCGTTCGATAGCGAAATCTGCCGTATTTTCGAAGAAGGCAGCCTGGAGGGCCTGTTCCAGTTCGAACGCCAGCTTGTGGAAGCCGCCGGCGAATGCGGTCTGCGCAGCTTCCAGATTATGGCGGGTGCGCTGGGCATTGGCTGGACCAGCCAGTTGCTCAGCCACGAAGACACCTACGGCGTGGGATATGCCGTGGCCGTGCTGTCGCCGCCCGAAGCTGCGGATACGCCTGCTGCCGAAGCCGACGCCCAGCCCGCGCCCGCCGCCGAACCCGTCGTGGACCCCTACGTGGCCTTGGCCCGCGCGGCCCTGGACCACTTCGTAACCACGGGCGAAGACCTGCCGCAGCCTGCCAACCTGCCGGAAGACATGACTACGCGGCGCGCCGGCGCCTTCGTTTCCTTACATAAGCACGGCCAGTTGCGCGGCTGCATAGGCACCATTTCCGCCACGCAGCCTTGCCTGGCTGCCGAAATCATTCGCAACGCGCGCTGCGCCGCAAACGAAGACCCGCGCTTTTCGCCTGTGCGCCCCGAAGAGCTGCGCGCCATCAGCCTGAGCGTGGACGTGCTAGGCGAAGCGGAAGACATAGCCGACGAAAGCCAGCTTGACCCGCAGCGCTTCGGCGTCATCGTGACCAAGGGATGGCGTCGCGGCCTGCTGCTGCCGGCGCTGGAAGGCGTAGACACCGTGGAACAGCAGGTGGCAATAGCCCGCCAAAAGGCCGGCATAGCGCCCGGCGAGCGCGTGCAACTGCAGCGCTTCGAAGTGGTCCGCCACGACCGCGGCGGCGAAGCGCCCGAAGGCCGCCCATGAGCGCCCGCTGCGCCACCTGCCCCCACGGCTGCCAGTTAGCCCCCGGCCCCGGCGCTTGCCGCGCGCGCACCCTTGCCGGCGGCGCCTACGGCCGCATGACCAGCTTGGCCCTAGACCCCTACGAAAAGAAGCCTTTCGCCTGCTGGCGCCAAGGCGAATGGGTGCTAAGCTGCGGCAGCTACGGCTGCAACATGAGCTGCCCCTGGTGCCAAAATGCCAGCATTTCCTGCGCGGGGGAACACGACGTTGCCTGGCAGTTCGTTTCCCCGAAAGCCCTGGTAGACCGCGCGCTTGACCTGCGCGCGCACGGCTGCACGGGGCTGGCCTTCACCTACAACGAACCCCTGATTGCCTGGGAATACGTGCGCGACGCCAGCCGCCTGGCACACGTTGCCGGCCTTGCCACCTGCGTGGTCAGCAACGGCATGGCCACCGCCGCGGTGCTAGACGAAGTGCTGCCCCACCTAGACGCCGCCAACATAGACCTGAAGGCCTTCAACCCCGAAACCTACCGCTTGGCCGGCGGCAGCTTGGCATGCGTGCAGGAAACCATCCAACGCATGGCCGCCACCCCCGGCTTTCACCTGGAAGTAACCACGCTGATAATCCCCGGTCTGAACGATTCCGAAGAAGAAATCGACGCCGCCAGCGCATGGCTGGCGCGCCTGAACCCCGAAATCCCCTACCACGTGACCGCCTTCCACCCCTGTCATCGCATGCAAGACCGCCCCGCCACCAGCCCCAACACCGTTCGCAAGCTGGCACAAGTGGCCCGCCGCCACCTGAACCGCGTGTTCACGGGGAATATCTAACAGGAACGAAAAATGCCCTACCGCGCACTTCGCCAAACGAAATCGCTACAATAATGGAGTACTTCCTACCCCCGCGTTTTCCCTTCCGATTCACAGACGAAAGGACACCCATGAGCGCCACACCCCAACTGATTGTCATGCTCACGCACAACGACCGCACCGTGCCGAACGCCTACGAGGTGTTTGACCAGTGCAAGAACACGAAGGCCCAGCTGTGGGGCTTCAAGGAAGAAGACCTGCCGCCCGCCCAGATGAAGGAACTGTACGCCTACATGAGGTTGTGCGGCAAGACCACGTTTTTGGAAGTGGTGGCCTACACCGAAGAAGAATGCATGGCCGGCGCGAAGCTGGGCGTGGAATGCGGCGTGGACATTCTGATGGGCACCATCTATTCCGACGCCATCAACGACTACTGCAAGGCCAATAACCTGAAGTACATGCCCTTCGTGGGCCACATCACCGAACGGCCTTCCATCTTGGACGGCACCATCGAAGGCATGATCGCCGAAGCCAAGGAATACCTGGCCAAGGGCGTGTACGGCATTGACCTGCTGGGGTATCGCTACACGGGCGACGCCGCGCAGTTGAACAAGGAATTCGTGGCCGGCGTGGACGCGCCGGTGTGCCTGGCCGGCAGCATAGACAGCTTCCAGCGCCTAGACGAAGTAAAAGACGCCAACCCCTGGACCTTCACCATCGGTTCGGCCTTCTTCGACAACAAATTCGACGGCACCTTCGCCGAGCAAATAGACAAAGTGTGCGACTACATGGCCGAATAGGCAGCGAGAACGGCGCCTGCGGCAGCTCCGCTCGGTATGACGAATGTCGCCGAAGCCGAGAGTCCATGCCCCTAGCCCGCCTGCTGTTCTTTTCCTTGCCCTAAACCCCCAGCGTAGCGCCCCCATCGCGCCTCGCACATTCGCGGCACGAACCCACGCCTCAGCGGATCCCCTATCGGATTTGCTCGGGGGGGATCTGGTCGTGGGTGAACATTACTTTGGAGTGGTTGTCCCAGTTCAGTTCGCGGTTTATCACTTCGCCAGTAGCGCGGTCTTTCGTTACCTTGTAGATTTTGCCTATGCGGTAGTAGTCGTCGCCTTCCTTGTGGAAGTGATGGCCTTCTTCCTGAAGCTCGTAGGTGTAGGGGAATTCGCGTTCGCTGCGCAGCTCGGCGTACAGTTCTTCGCCTTCCACCCAGGCGCACAGCTGCACGTCTTGGTCGGTGTTGTTGCGGAAGCGGAAGTCTATGTAGTTGTAGCTCACAGAAGTGCCGGCACTGTAGGGCACGCGCACGCCGCCTGGGTCTGCCGCCAAGGCATCCGAATGGTGATGCAGCTCGATAACTTCCAGGGGGCTGTGCAGCACCACCAGGTGCACCGTGTTGCCCAGGTTGCACAGGCCGCCGCCCACGCCGTGGATCAGGTTTTCGCCTTCAATCACGCGGCCTTCCTTGTAGCCGCGGCGTTTGCACGGGTTGCCCACGCACACCCAGAAGGAAAACACCTGACCAGGGTGAACAATCAGGCCGTTGAACGTCCGGCAGGCCAAGTCGATGTTGGTGGCCTTGTTGTACTGCAGCTCAGGATCGATGCCAGGGCCCTTCTTGATAAGGTGCGAATGGTGGCTGGAAACCACGTTCGGCAGCCGCTTGGCGTCAATTTCGTGGGCGAACTTCGTGCCGCCGAAGATGTTCTTCAAGCAGCGCGTGATAATGCCCTTGCGTTCGGAAATGGCGTAAAACACTGGGTTCATCTCGCAGAACAGTTTCTTTTCGTTTTCGCTCATGTGTCCCCTTCAACAAGCTACAACAAAACAAGCTGGTAGTGCTATTTTTCGAACGTTAGCGGTTTCCCCGCATTAAACCAAGGTAATACTACCCAAGCGATGGGCGTAGGTAGGGTTCTTTCGCCACATTTTAACAATCATTTTCTCGATATAGCGCTTCTTGCCAATCTTCGTTTCGCCCGGCACCTGGATAAAATGCACCAAAATGCTGGGGAGGCCGGCCGCGTTAGCGCCGCGGATGTCAGTAAACACCTGGTCGCCAATGTAGACCGCGCGCTCCTTCGGAATGCCTAGCATGTCCACAGCCCGCAAGTACGCTTCCGGGTTGGGCTTGCCGGCGTCGTCAATGTAGGGCGCCGTGAAGTTTTCCATGAACGCTTCTATGCGCTCGGCCGTGTTGTCGGACAGCAGCAGCACCTTAAAACCCATGTCCTGCACCTTGTGCATCAGCGCGTCCACTTCAGGCGTGCACGGGTCGCCATGGTGCACCAGCGTGTTGTCAATGTCGAAGATGAGCGCGCGAAAGCCCTGGTCAAACAGCGCTTGGAAGTCAATGTCGAACACGCTGAGAACATATTCGTACGGGTAGAACTCCTTCAGCATGCGCGTTCCTTTCCCTACTGCAGCTTCTTGCGCGCCGCGCGGTAATCCGGCAGGCAGCTTTCCACCAAGGCCCAAAATTCGGGCCCGTGACCGTGCACCCGCAGGTGGCACAATTCGTGTACCACCACGTATTCTAAGCATTCCGGCGGGTACAGCGCCAGCCGCACGTTTATGCACACGCGCCCCGTGCCAGGTTGGCAGCTTCCCCATCGGCTGGTCATGTTGCGATACGCCAGCTTGTTCACGCGAACGCCCAGCACCTGTTCCCACTTGGCCACCAACGGCGGCACGAAGGCCTTCACCACCGTGCGCCACGTTTCCACTTCCGCTTTGGAAGCACCCGACGCCGCTGACATGGTGGAATTCAGGATGTCTTGCTGCTTGGCCACTATCCAGTCGTGGTGTTCGCGCACGAAATCCTGCAGCTGGCGTTCGGACAGGCCCCAAGGCACGCTTATTTCCACGCGGCCATCCGGCGGGCTGACCCGCAGGTTGATGTTCTTCACGCTTTTGCGCGTGACCCATATTTCCAGGTCGTCGAAGAACGTAAGCTGCGCGGGCGCGACCTTGCGCGGGCGGGTGCCGCTGCGCTTGCGCTTGGAGGTGCTGGCCAGCTGTGCGGGGGTGGTCCAGTCGGAAAACGCCATCTACGCCAGGCCTTTCGCCGCTTGCAGGGCCACGTCATAGGCGGCATTGCGCGGCAGGGCGAACTCCGCCACCAGCGTCTTCGCCACTTCCTTGGGGCGCGCGCCCGCGGCCAGCAATTCCGCGGCGCGCGTGGCAGCATCCTGCGTGGCATCGGCCGCGGCCTGGTCCTGTTCGGCCTGGTTGGGGGCGTCTATCACCAGCACCACTTCG
>JAUNIP010000069.1 GCA_030523425.1 Coriobacteriia bacterium | reverse complement strand
GGCCATCGTGGCGCTGGGATTGAAGCTAGGCGTGCCTTACCAGCTAACCTGGAGCTGCTACGAAGGCGGCGAAAAACCGTGCGGCACCTGCGGCACCTGCAGGGACCGACTAGAAGCGTTCCGCGCCAACGGCGTGGAAGATCCCCTTGAATATTGGGAGGCATGAATGGGCAACATGAACGAACGGGCCGAAGAACGGGCGGAAGGGTTGACGCTGTTAGGCGCCCAAGGGGTGAACTATCCCACCGACTACAGCCCCCAGGTGCTGGAAACCTTCCAAAACAAGCACCCGGAACACGACTATTTCGTGAAGTTCAACTGCCCGGAATTCACTTCGCTGTGTCCCATCACCGGGCAGCCTGACTTCGCCACGCTCTACCTAAGTTACGTGCCTGACCAGCGCATGGTGGAATCGAAAAGCCTGAAGCTGTATCTGTTTGGCTTCCGCAACCACGGCGCCTTCCACGAAGACTGCGTGAACATTATCATGGAAGACCTGATAGCGCTGATGGATCCCAAATACATTGAGGTGTGGGGCAAATTCCTGCCGCGCGGGGGCCTTTCAATAGACCCGTACTGCAACTACGGGCGGCCTGGCACGCGCTGGGAGCAGGTGGCGTGGGATCGTCTTTCCGCACACGACATGAACCCCGAACCGGTGGACAACCGCTAGCAACCCGCGGGTTCGCTCATGCGCTCGTCGGTTTTCCGTGGCATACTGATGGCCTTGGCCGGGGCCGCGTGCTGGGGTTTTTCGGCCACGTGCGCCAGCTACCTTATGACCACGTTCGGCATGGACGTGCTGTGGCTGGCATCCGCGCGGATGATTATTGCCGGCCCGCTGTTTTTGGTGGCCGCGGTGGCGTTTGACCGAAAACGCTTGGCGGCGCTGTTCAAAAGCCCGCGCATGCTGGTGCATATGGTGGCGTTCGCGCTGGTGGGCGTGGTGGCCCTGCAGATTACCTACATGAGCGGCATACAGTATTTGGGCGCGGGCACCGAGCTTCTGCTGCAGCAGACAGGCCTGATTGTGATTATGCTGGTCACGTGCGTGCGCCTGAAGCGGCTGCCCCATTCCATGGAATTGATTGCCCTGGTGTTGGCTTTTGCGGGCACGGTGTGCATTGCCACGCAGGGCCAAGTGGGGCAGTTAGGCATCAGCGCGGTGGGGTTGCTGTGGGGTTTGGCCAGCGGCTTGGCCCTGGCGGGCTCTAACGTTATTCCCACCACGTTGTTGGAACGCCACGGCAGCGTGGTGGTGAACGGGGTGTCCATGACCCTTTCGGCGTTCATCCTGCTGCCCGTTGCGCGGCCGGTTGAAACCTGCCCCGCCATGCCCTTGGAAGGCTGGTTGGCTTTCGCGGCCATAGTGCTTGCGGGCACGCTGTTGGCCTATGCGCTATACCTGCAGGGCATCAAGGAAGCCGGCCCCATGCGCGCCAGCCTGATAGCGGTGTTTGAGCCGGTCAGCGGTATGTTCTTCAGCGCTGTGTGGCTGCATGACTTTCCCACGCCGTTTGACCTTTTGGGGTGCGCCTGCATTGTTGCCATGATGATTCTGGTGGCCAAACACGGCGAATAGCCCGCGTTGCGCTATACTCCCATGTGCGAAGAACAGTACAGATGGGGGAGCGCATGCCGGGACGCATAAGCGACGAAGACATCCAGAAAGTCCGTGAGGCCACGGACTTGGTTGCCTTCATAGGCGAAACCACCCCCGTAAGGCAGCGCGGCCGCGACTTTTGGTGCTGCTGCCCGCTGCATCAAGAAAAAACTCCCAGCTTCAAGATAGACCCCGCCACCCAGCTGTGGCATTGCTTCGGCTGCGGCGAAGGGGGAGACGTGTTCGGCTACGTGATGAAGACCGAAGACCTTTCGTTTCCGGACGCCGTGCGCCGGTTGGCCGAGCGCGCCCACATAGACATTGCCGAAACGCAAGGCGGCAAGGGTGTTTCCAGCAGCCAAAAGCAGCGTCTGAAGGATGTGTGCGCCCAAGCGGCCGAATTCTTCCATACCCAGCTGATGCGCGGCAAGACCGACGGCGCCGCGCAGGCCCGAAGCTATTTGGCGGGTCGCAACTTAGGCGGCACGGTGCCGCGCAAGTGGAATTTGGGATATGCCCCCGGCCGCGGCGCGCTGGTGCGTTATCTGCGCGGCAAGGGCTTTTCCACCACCGACATGGTGGATGCCAACGTGGCCTTGGTGGGCAAGGACGGCAAGTTGCGCGACCGCTTCTACGACCGCGTGATGTTTCCCATACGCGACGTGAGCGGCGAAACCATCGCCTTCGGAGGGCGCATTATGGGCGACGGGCAGCCGAAGTACCTGAATTCCCAGGAAACGCCGGTGTTCCGCAAAAGCCAGGTGCTGTTCGGGCTGGACTTCGCGAAAGCTTCCATGACCACCACGGGCGTGGCGGTGGTGGTGGAAGGCTACACCGACGTGATAGCGTGTCACGAAGCGGGGCTGACCAACGTGGTGGCAACGCTGGGCACCGCGCTCACGCGCCAGCACATTCGCGTGCTTTCGCGCCACGCCAAGAATGCCATTGTGTATCTGTTTGACGGCGACGCCGCAGGTCAGCGGGCTGCTGACCGCGCGTTGCAGTTCATAGATGCGTCTATGACCCCCGAAGGCGCGCGCAAGCCCATAGCGCTGAAGGCGGTCACGCTGCCCGACAATTTGGACCCGGCGGAATTCATAGAGCAGCGCGGGGTGGACCAGTTGCGCCAGATTATCGCTTCGGCGAAGGATCTGCTGCGCTATGGCATAGAACGCCGCTTGGCCGCGCACGACCTTTCGCGCCCGGAGGGGCGCTCGGCCGCCATGAACGACGCCTTGCAGGTGTTGGCTCCCATAAAGGGCAGCCTGTTGGCGCAGCAATACGCTGTGGAGATTGCCAGCATGACCCGCGCGCGCGAATCCGACGCGCTTGACGCGCTGGAGCGGTTGAGGCCGGTGGCGGCCGCGGCCGAAGAAGTGCCCGCGCGGCCGGTTGCCGCGCGCCCGCAGACGACCGATCGCGCGCTGAGCGCCGAAGAGCAATCGAGGCGCAAATTCGAACGGCAGCTGTTGGGCCTGGTGGCGCAAAACCCGCTTTTGGGCCTTGCGCACGCGGATGCTTTGGCGGCCACGCAATGGCATGATTCCGCCAACGCCTTGGTGGCCCAGGCGCTGCTGGATAAGCTGATCGAAGACCCTGCCAGCACCCCTGCGGCGCTGGTCACGGCGGCCAGCAGGAAGGTTCCTGCGGCGGGAGGCTTTCTGACCACCGTTTCCGCGGATGCGCATATGGACGCTTCGCGGCTTGCCGCCTACCTGTGCGAAGAGTTGGCCATAGGCGATGGCGAAGACGCCATTGCCACGCTGAAGGCGCAGCTGCGCGACCCGCAGGCTGTATCGCCTGAAGAATACGATACGCTGTTTGAGACCGTGGTGGCCTTGCAAAAAGACCTTGAGACGCGCAAGGCGAATCACAAGCCTCTGTGACGGTATAACAGCAGGAAGGAAAGCGATGTTTGACCGTATGAAAGTTGTGGTGGCGCCCGACCCCGGGCTGCGCACGGTATGCGAACCGTGCGTTGTGGGCGATCCCAGCCTGAAGAAGCTGGCCAAGCGCATGGCTGCCACCATGTATAAGGCGGACGGCTGCGGCTTGGCGGCGCCCCAGGTGGGCCTGTCCAAGCGCTTGATAGTCATAGACTGTGACGTGGATTCCGAAGAACAAAACCCCATAGCGCTGGTGAATCCAGAGCTGTTGGAGCTAACCGGTGACCCGGTGGAAGGCGACGAAGGCTGCTTGAGCTGCCCAGGCATCACCGTTCCTGTGGCGCGCCAGCCCTGGGCGCGCGTGCGCTACTTCGACCTGGACGGCAACGAGTGCGAAATTGAAGGAGATGGCTTGCTGGGCCGGTGCCTGCAGCACGAAATAGACCACCTGAACGGCATCACGCTGTTTGAGGCCTGCACGCCGCAGGCCCGCTTGCAGGCGCTGCAAGACTACGCGGCCGCTAAGGCCGCCGGCGCCAAGCCGGGCGACACATCCATCAACTAACGCGGCAGGTGCGCTATGAGAATCGTGTTTATGGGCACGCCGGCGTTCGCGGCCACCATACTGGAATACTTGGCTGAGCAGCACGAAGTGGTGGCGGTGTACACGCGCCCGGACGCCGTGCGGGGCAGGGGAGCGCAGCTTGTGCCTTCGCCGGTGAAGCGGCTGGCGGAAAGCCTGGGGCTGCCGGTGCATACGCCTTCCACGCTGAAGGACGCCGCCGTGCAGCAGCAGATGGCAGCTTATGAGCCCGACGTTATTTGCGTGGCGGCTTACGGCATGCTGCTGCCGCCGCAGGTTTTGGACATCCCGCCGCTGGGTTGTGTGAACGCGCACGCTTCGGTGCTGCCGCGGTGGCGTGGCGCGGCGCCGGTGGAACGCGCCATCTTGGCGGGTGATGCCGAAACCGGCGTGTGCGTCATGAGGATGGAAGAAGGCTTAGACACCGGGGATTGGCTGGTCAGGCGCACCATGCCCGTGGAAGACCGCACTGCGGCCGAACTGACCGACGAATTGGCCACCTTAGGCGCGCAGGCGCTGCTTACGGGCTTGTCGCTGCTGGAATCCGGCCGTGCGCAGTGGAACCCCCAAGGGGATGAAGGCGTGGTGTACGCCGAAAAGATAGGCAAGCGTGAACTGTTCTTGGCGCCTGACGATGGCGCTGTTGCCGCCCTGCGCAAGGTGCGGGCTTCTGGGGACGCGCACCCCTGCAAATGCGTTTTGGCCGGGAAGAAGTGCACGGTGCTGGAAGCGCGGGAAGCGCCTGCGGAATGTGCGGTGGCACCCGGGGCCCTTGCGCTGACCCAGAAGCGGCTGGTGATGGGCTTTGCGGATGGCGCGCTGCAGGTGTGCCAGGTGAAGCCGGACGGGAAGAATGCCATGGCCGGCGCTGCCTTCGCCGCCGGTGTGCAGGGCATCAAGGCTGCGGGCGCCGCGTGGGGTGCGCTTGATGAGTAGCCCCCGCGAAAGCCGCCCCGTCCGCAACGAAAAGAACGCCCAGGCCATGGAGCATTTTCGCATGCCGGAAAACCCCAAGGTCAGCCCCGGGCGCTTAATGGCGCTGCGCGTCACGCAGGAAGTGCGCTTGCGCGATGCCTTCGCCCACAACGTGCTGGAAGCGGCCTTGCGGGAAGCCAACGAAGAAGGCAGGCCTTTAAGCCCCGAAGACCGTGGTTTTGCCACCACGCTGGTGTTAGGCGTCACTCAGACGCGGGGCACGCTAGACGACGTGATAAACCGCGCTCTGGACAACCCGCACGACGTGAAGCCGAACGTGCGCGACGCCCTGCGCATAAGCACCTATGAGATCGTGTACCTGGAAAAGAGCAGCCATGCGGCCGTGGACCAGGGCGTGGAACTGGTGCGCAGCGTGGTCCCGCGCGCGGCGGGGCTGGCCAACGCCGTGCTGCGGCGCGTGGTGAAGCTGGCGCGGGAATTCCCCTTTGGGGACCCGGCGCGTGATATGGCCGCCTTTGCGCGCCAGCAGGGGTTTCCCGGGTGGTTGGCCCAGCAGCTGGTGGCTGATTTGGGTTCGGAAGCCGCGCGGGCGCACATGCAGGTGTCAAACCAGCCGGCGCCGCTGTTCTTGGCGGGCAACGCTGTGAAGATGGCCGATGCGCGCGAATTGGAAGGCATTTTGGACCAGATGGGCTGCGGGTATTCCACGGTGGTGCTGCGCGGCTGTGAAATCCCGGGGTGCGTGCGGGTGGATGATTCGCATGCCATAGCGGACGGGCGCATAAAACGCCTGATAGCGCAAGGAAAATTGCTGGTGTCGGACGCTTCGGCCCAAAGCATAGCGCTGCTGGCGGCCGAAGGCGCGCTGGCGTGCTGCAAGCGCGCGAAAGGTGAAGACGCCACGCCTTCCGTGTTAGAAATTGGCGCCGGACGTGCCACGAAGACCATCTTGCTGCAAAGCCAAGCGGTGCGCTTGGCCGGCCGGCAGTTTCAGCTGACCACAGTGGATAACCAAGCATTCAAGGTTGATTTGCTGAAACGACGCGCGAAGGACTATGGAGCGCAGGTGTTCGCCGCGTTGGAAGGCGACGGGACCGCCCTTGACAACGTGGTGGGCTCCACCGAATACGACTGCGTGTTCTTGGACACGCCTTGCACGGGCTTGGGCACCTTGCGCCGGCATCCAGAAATACGCTGGCGCATTGCGCCGCGCGACATTGCCCAGGCGGCCAAGCTTTCCGCGGCGCTGCTGCACAGCGCTGCGGCGCACGTTGCCGTTGGGGGCATGCTGGTGTATGCCACCTGCACGGTCACACAGGCGGAAAACGCCCAGGTGGTGCAAGGTTTCCTGCGCTCGGAAGCGGGTGCGAACTTCAAGGTGGTGCCCATCAATGGGCATGCGGCGTTCGCTTCGGTGCTTGCGCCGGAATCCCCCGATGCGCATTTCGCTGTTCGCATGGTAAGAGTTTCCTGATGGCGGCTTCGCTGGTGCTTCCTGAAGGCAAAGCCGCGGCGCGGTGCGTGCTGCGTGCGGCCCGCGCCGCCTTGGATGTGGGTGAGCGCGCGCGTTCGGATGCGGCCATCTGCGAAGCGGTGGTGCGTTCTGCGGGATTCGCCCAGGCCCACGTGCTTTTGACCTATTGTTCCACTGCGGAAGAGGTTGGCACGAAAAGCATTATTGCAGTTGCTCTTGACCAAGGGAAACAGGTGGTTTTGCCGCGGGTTGCGGGCCCTGCTGCCATGGAATGGTACGCGGTTTCCAGCTTGCAGGACCTGCAGCGTTCACCCTTCGGCATACTGGAACCTGATTCGGCGCTGGCTCAGCCCTACCTGCCGAATAGCCGGTCGTCGCAGCTTGCGCTGGTCCCGGGTCTGGCGTTTAACACTGGTGGTTTCCGGCTGGGCTACGGCGGCGGCTACTACGACAGGTTCTTAAGTGCGTTCGAAGGTTGTGCTTGGGGCCTGTGCCGCGAAGCGTTCTTCTTCGATGGCGCCTTGCCGCGCGAACCTCATGATGTGCCGGTGGCCGGCGTTGTCACCGAAAGCGGCTTGCATTCGCCTGCCTAGCTTGCGATTTTTAGCCCTGGGCTGCTGGTGTTTTGACGGCGACTGTGTGGTACTGTGTTGTGCGCACGGTGATTTGCCGTGCGGGGGAGAAGCAAAGGATTTCCATGAACAGAAAAACCGTCATTTTGGCCTACAACGCCGCCGTGATTGTTCCTCTGGTTGCGGTTTCGCTGGTCAGCACCATTATGGGCACGCCCATCATAGCCACGGTTCCCGGTCTTATAGGCACCATCATATTGCTGATAGCCTGCCTTCTGATGGTGCATACCACGCTGCGCCGCAAGATGAGCGATTCCACCACCAAGCTGGTTGACGCCTACGACCTGCACTGCGACCCCGAAGCGCTTACCACGGGCGGGGGAAAGCTTGCCTACAACATCATGCAGGCGCGCGAGCAAGGCGACAAGTTGGGTCCCGGCGATGCCTGGTTTCTGTGCTACTACGCCCTTGCCAGCATAGACACCGGCGAAGCATCCAGCGCGGAAAAGATTGCTGCAGCGGTGCTGGAAGATTCCCAAGACCAAAAGAAGTTTGCCGACCAGGCCAACATGCTGGTGAACTTAGAGCCTTTGGTGTTGCGCCTGCGCGGCGCGCAAGATGCCCTTTCGCTGCTGGTGAAAGCCGAAGAGCTCATAGAATATGACACCAGCGGCGCCGCCCAGCAGCTGAAAGGCTACATAGGCTTCGAACGTCCCATTCTGCAAGCGTTGGTAGACGGTGATCAAGACACCCTGCTGGAGAAATTCACCGCCGTCATGCACAGCGAGAACCAACCCTTGCGCATCCGCGTGTTAGACGCCGACGCAGCGGCGTCCATCTATCGCCAGCGTGGCGACGAATCTTCCGAGCTGGAAGCCCTGCACTTCGTGGAGCTGTACGCCAACAAACTCCCCGTAGCCCAAACCGCCGCCGCCCGCCTAGAAGAAATTTTCTAGCGAACCCCCGGTGGCTCATGAGTGAGTCAGCTACCGTAGCCCTTTTTGTCGTGCTCCAAAGTCCACTCGGCGGGGGATGGCGGATGCCTTTCGGGCGACCCGTTCCGCTGCTTGACATGTGAAATGGGGACGTAGCATTTTTCACATTTTGGGGGAGCAAAATGTGAAAA
>JAUNIP010000068.1 GCA_030523425.1 Coriobacteriia bacterium | reverse complement strand
GAAAAACGCGTGCCCCGGGTCGTGGGTGACCATCAGCACGCTGGTGCCGTCTTCGGTCAGCCGGCGCATGCGCGAAAGCACCATCTGCTGGTTGCCGAAGTCCAGGCTGGCGGTGGGTTCGTCCATCACCAGCATCTTCGGCTGCTGGGCCAAGGCGCGGGCAATCAGCACCAGCTGCTGTTGGCCGCCGGAAAGTTCGGTGTAGATGCTTTGCGCCAAATGCTGGATGGAAAGCTGACATAAGGCCTGATAGGCTACTTCGCGGTCGCTTTCGCGCACGTGGGAGAAATTGTCAATATGGGGCGTGCGGCCCAACAGCACCACATCGCCCACCGTGAAGGGGAACGGCGGCGTGTGCGACTGCGGGATGTAGGCAAAGCAGCGGGCGCGATACTTGGCATCCATGGCGAACACATCTTCGTCGCCTAGCGTCACGCTGCCGCCCATGTGGCGCAGAATGCCCAGGATAGTTTTGATGGTGGTGGTTTTGCCACAGCCGTTCGCGCCCATGATGCAGGCGAATTCGCCGTCTTGCACTGCGAAATCAACACCGTGGACGATTTCGGTTTTGTCATACCCGCACCGCAGGTCTTTCACGGTAAGCATGACCTACCACCCCCGCAGGTTGTGCCGGTAGATGAATATGAAGAACGGCACGCCTACAATGCTGGTCAGGATGCCAATGGGTATTTCGGTGGCGAAAATTAGGCGGCTGAAGTTGTCCACCACCAACAGAAACGCCGCGCCGATGGCCATGGACGCCGGCAGCAGCACCCGGTAGTTGGGTCCTACCACCGCGCGCGCCAGATGGGGCACCACCAAGCCCACGTACCCGATGATGCCGCAGATGGCCACCGAGCACGCGGTGATCAGCGTGGCGGCGAAGATGACCAGCATCTGGGTGGTGCGCGTATTCACGCCTAAGGTGCGCGCCTCCTCTTCGCCAAACGACAGCACGTTTAGGCGCCACCGCATGAACATCAGAATGGCAAATCCTATGAGCATGGGCAAAAGCACCCGGGCGAAATCCAACAAAGTGATGTTGGCGAACGACCCCATCAGCCAAAACGTGATGGCGGGCAGCTTGTCGTCGGCATCGGCCACCAACTTGATGATGGACGTGCCGCTTTGGAACAGCGTGGACACCAAGATGCCGCCTAATACCAGGCCCAATATGGCGTCGCCTTTCACCATGTTGGTAAGCAGCACCGCCAGCCCCACGGCCAGCATGGCACCCAAGAAGGCAAGCAGCTGGATTTCCACGTTGGCCATGTTCAGCAACAGGCCCAAACATGCGCCCAGGCTGGCACCGGCGCTAGCGCCCAGCAAGTCGGGCGACACCAGCGGGTTTTTGAACATGCCCTGGTAGCTGGCGCCCGCCACGGAAAGCGCGGCGCCTACCAGCACCACGCACAGGATGCGCGGTACGCGGATGTTCATGACGGCGATGGTCAGCTTGGTGTCCCACGGCGCGTCGGGCGTGAATATCTCGTGAAAGAAGGTGCCGAACAGGTCGGCCGGGTTGCAGCTGTAGCGCCCCAAGCACAGCGACACTATGATGGCCGCCAGCAGGAACAAGCCTATGAGCAGCCACCTTTTAGGCGTAACTTTCGAAGCGAAGGCCGCGTTGATTTCGCGCTTCAATTCTTCGTTGGCTTCGGCAACTCCTATGCGCTCATCCACTTCGGAATTCTGGACGCCCTGCGGGCTGTCATCCGCCATAGTGCTCCTTTCAAGCGCGCCGTGCCAGAGTATTATCTATCCGCAAGATTATATTCCATCAAACCGCGTTTGGGGTGTAGACCGCGCCCTTTTCACGCCAAAAAGTGAGTTAAATAGGGATCAGGCAGGGGATGCGGACGAAAAGTTGAACCGTGTAGGTCCGGTTAGGAGTCCGCATCCCCGCACCTTTTTGACTCACTGGCCCTACCCCTTTGTCATCCCCCGCGCAAAAAAAAGCCCCCGCAGTTCACAGCTGCGAGGGCTTTCGGCGTTCGGCGCTTTACACGTAGAACAAAATGTTGTTGTAGGAAGGAACCGGCCAATAGTCGCGGCTGGTGATGATTTCCATCTGGTCGACCGCTTCGCGCAGGCGCTCCATGGCGGGAATCACGGTGCCGGCGTAGTAGTCGGCCTGCTTTTGCGGGTCGGCAATGTCTTCAGCGGTCATATGCTTGTCATGCAGGTCGTACACAGCATCGTCAATCTCGTCGATGCCCGCCGTAATCTTGTCGAGCAACTTTTCATGGGCCACGCACGGGGCTTCAGGACGCACCCGCTTGTAGGTTTCCAGATGCTGGGCGGAAGCGGCGGCAAAGGCGCTGATGGCCGGCAGGTAGGTGCGACGGGCCATACGCTTCATCACACGCACTTCGATGTTGAGCAGCTTGCAGTACTTCTCCAGCTCGATTTCATAGCGGCTGCGCACTTCGGCTTCGGTCATAACGCCGAATTCCTCGAACAGCGAAATGGACTTCGGCGCCACGAAGCACGGCAGCGCTTCGGCGGTGTTGCGGTTGTTGGCCAGGCCGCGCTTCTTTGCTTCCACGGGCCATTCTTCGGAATAACCGTTGCCGTTGAAGATGATGCGCTGATGCTTCTTCAGCGTCTTCTTGATGTAGGACAGCGCGGAAGCTTCGAAGTCCTTCTTGCCGTCCATGGCATCGGCAAAGCTCTTCAGGCTCTTGGCCACGGCGGTATTCAGAATCATGTTGCAGTCGGAAAGGTTCACGTTTGAACCGGGCATGCGGAATTCGAACTTGTTGCCGGTGAAGGCGAAGGGGCTGGTGCGGTTGCGGTCGGTGTTGTCCTTCATGAACTTGGGCAGCACGTCAACGCCTAGGTCCATGGCCATCTTGGAAGCGCTGCGGTAAGACTTGCCGTTGATAAGCGCGTCTACCACCTTGCCCAGTTCGTCGCCCAAGAAGATGGAGATGATGGCCGGCGGGGCTTCGTTGGCGCCCAGGCGATGGTCGTTGCCGGCGGAAGCCACAGACATGCGCAGCAATTCCTGGTAGTCGTCAACCGCTTCAATGACAGACGTCAGGATGACCAAAAAGCGCAGGTTGTCGATGGGGTTTTCGCCCGGATCAAGCAGATTCTTGTTGCCGGCGGCCAAAGCCCAGTTGTTATGCTTGCCGGAACCGTTGATGCCGTCGAAAGGCTTTTCGTGCAGCAGGCACGCCAGGCCATGGTGACCCGCCAGCAGGCGCATCTTTTCCATGGTCAGCAGGTTTTCGTCGATGGCGCGGTTGGTGCCGGCGTAGATGGGCGCCAATTCGTGCTGGGCCGGGGCCACTTCGTTGTGCTTGGTCTTGGCGGAAACGCCCAAGGCCCACAGCTCGTCGTCAAGTTCCTTCATGAAGTTGTTCACGGTGGGCCGGATGGCGCCGAAGTAGTGCTCTTCAAGCTCTTGGCCCTTGCAGGGGCTGTAGCCATACAGCGTGCGGCCGGTCAGCACCAGGTCTTCGCGGGCGGCGTAGTCGTGTTCGGAAATCAGGAAGTATTCCTGTTCGGCGCCTACGGTGGTGGTCACCTGGCAGGGCTGTTCGCCGAACAGCGCCAACACGCGGTTGGCCTGCTCGTTGATGGCCTTCATGGAACGCAGAAGCGGCGTCTTCTTGTCAAGCGCTTCGCCGGTGTAAGAGCAAAACGCGGTGGGGATGCACAGCACTTCGTCCTTGATGAAGGCGTAGCTGGTGGGGTCCCATGCGGTGTAGCCGCGGGCTTCGAAGGTGGCGCGCAGGCCGCCGTTAGGGAAGCTGGAAGCGTCCGGTTCGCCCTGGATGAGCTCCTTGCCGCTGAAGGTCATGATGGCGCGGCCGTCCGGCATGGGGTCTAAGAAGCTGTCATGCTTTTCGGACGTGATGCCGGAAAGGGGCTGGAACCAGTGGGTGTAATGGGTGGCACCCTTTTCGATGGCCCATTCCTTCATTTCGTGGGCCACCACGTTGGCCACTTCCACGTCAAGCGGCTCGCCCTTCTTGATGGTCTTCATCAGGGCCTTGTAGGTTGCCTTCGGGAGGCGCTCCTGCATGGTGTGTTCGTTGAACACCATAGAACCATAGATCTCAGAAACATTGGACATGTCGAAAAGCTCCTAACTTCCGTCTGTAACCTGCCTGTGTTCACTCTAGCATGCGAACACAGGCATGGTCGCCCGAACTTGCTTCAACAAAGGTAAAAGCGGAATGTTTCAGGCAGTTTTCCGCGCTGGCAAGCTTTTGTTACGAAAAAGGGCGGCACCGTTCGCACGTTGCCGCCCTGTTCTTGCTTTCTATCCCCAAACCTTATCGATGACTGGTCTCAAATTCCTTCATATATTCCACCAGGGCTTCCACGCCTGCCTTAGGCATGGCGTTGTAGATGCTGGCGCGCATGCCGCCTACGCTGCGGTGGCCCTTGATGTTTTCGATGCCGCGGGCTTTCGCGCCGGCCACGAATTCGGCGTCTAGGTCGGCGTTGCCGGTGACGAAGGGAACATTCATGATGGAGCGGTCTTCCTTGCGCACGGGCGCCTGGTAGAAGTCGGTGGAGTCCAGGTAGTCGTACAGGACAGCGGCCTTTTCCTGGTTGATCTTCTGCATGCCCTCCAAGCCGCCTTGGGCCTTGATCCACTTGAACACCTTGCCGCAGATGTAAATGCCGTAGCACGGGGGCGTGTTCGACATGGAACCGGCGTCGGCCTGGGTCTTCCAGCGCATGATGTTAGGCGTGAACGGCAGCACGTCTTCGCGGATCAGGTCTTCACGCACGATGACGATGACCACGCCGGCCGGGCCGATGTTTTTCTGCACGCCGCCGTAGATGACGCCATACTTGGTCACATCGATGGGCTCGGAAAGAAAGCAGCTGCTGACGTCGGCCACCAGGGGCACCTTGCCGGTGTTGGGCAGCTTGTGGTACTTGTTGCCGTATACGGTTTCGTTTTCGCAGATGTACACATAGTCGGCGTCTTCGCGGAATTCCACTTCGTCCACGTTGGGCACGTACGTGAAGTTTTCGTCTTCGGAGCTTGCCGCCAAGCGGATGTCGCCGTACAGCTTGGCTTCCTTGAAGGCCTTCTTCGACCAGCCGCCGGAAACGATGTAGTCAGCCTTGGGGTTTTCCGGGTTCAGCAGGTTCATGGGAATGCCCGCAAATTCCAGCGTGGCGCCGCCCTGCAAGAACAGCACCTTGTAGTTTTCAGGGATGCCCATAAGGCTGCGCAGGTCGGCTTCGGCTTCTTCGATGATGCCCTTGAAGGCGGCAGATCGGTGGCTCATTTCCATCACGGACATGCCCGTGCCCTTGTAGTCGAGCATTTCATTGGCAGCTTCCTGCAGCACAGATTCAGGAAGCACGGCCGGACCGGCGGAAAAGTTGTACACCCTTGCCATGGTTGTTTCTCCTTCAAGTAGGTTGTAAATGCGAAAGCGCCCGCGGGCGCTGTGGCCTATTGTAGCGCGCAGGCAGGCACTTGGAAGGACAAAGTGAGCAAGCGGCGGCAAGGAGCTCAAGCGTGGGCAATAATAGGCGGGCGTGCGCAAGTTTGACGGTCTGCTTGCAAGAAAATTCCAGCTGTGCACGAATCGCGCGCGCGGTGTCGACCGGACGGCGGTGCGGTACGCCGCACTGAAGCCGCCCCTACCCCACGCGGTTGACCAGAGGTTCCCCTGCCACCACGCGGGCAACGTTTTCCCACACGGCGCGGTGGGCGCGATAGAACATGCCTTCGGTAACGCCGCCTATGTGGGGACTGAGCACCAAACGCGCGCTGGCCTGCGGGCTAAGGTGCAACAGCGGGTTATTTGGTTGCACGGGTTCAGGGCTTAGGGTGTCCAAGCCTGCGGCGGCAATACTTCCTGCCTCTAAGGCGTCTGCCAAGGCAACTTGGTCCACCACTTCGCCCCGGGCGGTGTTTATCAAGATGCCGTCAGGGCGCATGCCTGCCAGGAAGTCAGCGTTCACCAGGTTGCGCGTGGCATCGGTCACCGGCACATGCAAGCTGACTATGTCGCAGGTGCGGGCAATGTCTTGCCGACTGGCAAATTCCACGCCGGCAGCCTGTTCCGCTTCGGGCGCCAAGCGCGTACGCTTGTTGTACAGCATGCGGCAGCCCCACGGGCGCAACCGCTGCGCGCAGGCCGCGGCAATGGCGCCGTAGCCAATGAAGCCTACCGTGCAGTCCCCCAGTTCGCGGAAGCCTTCGCGCATCATGGCTTCCTTCTTTTGAATCTGCTGGCCAGCGCACACCGCAGCGTGACCCGGCAAGGCCTGGCGCAGGCACATCAGCATCAACAGGATGGCCTGTTCGGCCACCGCGCCCGCGTTCACGCCGGCGTTGTTGCACACGGGCACGCCGGCCGCCTGCGCCGCCTGCACGTCTATGGCGTTAAAGGCAACGCCTTCGGAATGGATGAGCTTCAGGTTGGGCATGCCCGCTATCAGGCGCGCCGAAACGGGGCTTATGGCATCGGCCATAATGAAATCGGCGTCGGGCGCCAGGGCCAGCAAGTCTTCGTCAGACGTTCCCCGCGGAGCAACCACCAGCTGCGTTTCGCCCACCACGGGAAGCTGCGGCAGGTACTTGCGCGTGCGCTCTTCGTCGCCTATAACCAGCATTTTCATGGAAACTCCTATCTTTGAAACGGCAGGGTGCCGTGTGCCGCAGGGCGCGGGAGCGGATCGCATGCGGGCTACCCGAAAAAACCCATCCCCTGCCAATACGGCACGGAAACCGCCAAGCCAAGCAAGCAGATGACCACGTACAACACGCAGTAGCGCGCCAGGCTGCCATGCGTGGCCATCTGCCCATCAACCGAATAATACGCCGCCAGGTACACCGGGTTCTGGTACAGCACAAACCAGGGGTTCACCAGGGCATACACCGCCATGCCCACCACCCACGGATTGATGTTGCAGCTAAGGGCCAACGGGATCATGAACACCATCACAATGTTGATGTAGGCCATTTCAGACACAATGACGAAGCGCAGCAACACGGTGGCAATGCCAATGCCCAACACAAACACGTACGGATTGCCCGCCATGCTTTGAAACATCGGACCGCACGCGGCAATAATCCAATCCTGTATGCCCACTTCCGCAAACACCGAAGACAGGCCGATAACGGTGCCGATAAACACCAGCGAATCCCAGGCGATTTCCTTGCGGAATTCCGGCTTTCCCATAACGCCGCAGGCCAGCATGACCGCCATAGCGCCTAAGGCCACTACATGCGACGCTATGCCATGCAAAGGCTGGGTCACCCACAGGGCCACGGTGGCCACCATGATGACCAGCATCTGCTTTTCATGGCGCGACATGGGAACAGGGGCAGCCTGTGTTTCGGAAGCGAGCGTGGAGGGCTGGCCCTGGTGGCCGCGCGGACGGTAGATGCACACCAGCGCCACGTAATTCAACACCGTGACCACCGCAAACCACGGCAGGGCGGCCACAAACCAATGCACCATGTCGAACTGCGCCTGAATGTCTTCGGGATATAAGCCCCACAGCGCATAACCGATAACCGAAGCACTGATGACTGCGGGCGCGATGTTGCGCACCCCCACCAGCATGGCCAAGAACAGGCCCTGCATCTGCTTGCCCTTCCGCGGGTATCCCGCCGCGTCGCCCATACCCATGGCTAAAGGCGTGATCATGGAAGTCTTCGCCGCCAAGCTGGGGATAAGCGGGCCCACCAGCGTGCCAACCGCCATAAGCCCGCCCACGCGCGCCGCAAACGAACCGGGAAACACGCGCAGAATAGCCAGCGCCATGCGCTTCATCAGGCCCGAAACCTTCATGCCCGCGCCTAGCGCGAACGCCGCCACCAACAACCACCACGTAGACGTGGTGAACGCCGAAAACGATACGGACGTGGGCACGCCGGCCACAATGCAAAACAGGATGACCATCACGATGCCCGTGACATATTCGGGCAGCACGTCGGCAATCCACCACACAATAGCGCCCGCCAAAATGCCCAAACAAGCAAAGCCCTGCTGCGAAAGCCCCGCGTCGCCCACAAGCACAGGCACGCCTAGCGCCACCGCCAGCCCCGCAACAAGGCCCAACGCGCCGCCAACCAGTTTCTTTGCCGCAATCCCTTCCATGCCCTAAGAGTAGCACTTTTAGCAAGCCCCCATCGCACGCGTCCAGTTGCCTCAAGAAGGAAAAGCACATTAACGTTCCCGGCGACAGCCGGCGGACTGTCGTTGCACGTACTGCAACAGCTACCTACCGTGAAATGGGGACGTTGCATTTTGTTTAATTGGGTCGGTGGGTTTTTTTCC
>JAUNIP010000067.1 GCA_030523425.1 Coriobacteriia bacterium | reverse complement strand
CGAAGACGGCACCAGCGTGCTGATGGTCACCCACGACCCGGGGCACGCGTTTTTCTGCGCGGACACCGTCATCATGATGGGACAGGGCACGGTGATGGGCATCGGCAGCCCGAAAGACGTGGTAACCGAAGAAAACCTGAAGCTGATGTACGGCCACGACGTATGCGTGCGCAGCGTGCAGCTTCCCAACGGGGAAAGCACGCAGGTGTGCGTGCCCATGTTGGTTTAGATAGACCCAGGAGTACCTATGGCAAGCGAACAGACCAACGAAGCGAAACAACCTGGAGTGGGCGGCGCCGCCGCGAACGGCCAAGGCATCACGCGCCGTAAGTTCATAGAGTGCGCGGGCGCCTTGGCGGCCCTTTCCGCGTTGGCGGATTCGGGCAGTAGCCTGGTGGGCTGCCAAGTGGCCGACCGCCTTATCATGCACACGCAGACCATTGTTGACGATGCTGGCCGCGAACTGCAAATACCCACGGCCGACGCCATCCAGTCAATCTTTTTCACCAGCTCTTTGGCTCAGGTCTACATCGTGGCGCTCATCCCTGAAAAGCTAGGCGGCACGGCTTCGAAGTTCGACGAGCAGGAACTGGAATATCTGCCCGAAGGCATTGAAAAGCTGCCCTACATGGGCACCCTGCACAACAACGACGAAATAGACCGCGAAGCGTTGCTGTGCGAAGACATAGACATCATGTTTTCCATTTCCGGCGTGGGCCTGACCACCCAAAACATTTCCGAGGCCGAAGAGATTCAGGCGCAGACCGGCATCCCGGTGGTGCTGGTGGACGGCAGCTTCGACAAGGTGGGGAAGGCCTTTCGCTTTTTGGGGGATATCCTTGACCGCAAGGCGCGCGCCGAAGAGCTGGCCCAATACGTGGATCGCATCTACGCGGAAGTGTCCAGTGTGGTGAAGACCATCCCCCTAAAAGACCGCATCCCCGTGTATTACGCCGAAGGCCCCGAAGGTCTGCAGACCGAACCGGAAACCAGCCAGCACATGTTGGCTTTCTTGGAAGCTGGTGCCACTTGCGTGGCGGATTGCGAAGAAACCTACGGCGGCGGCATGACCGACGTTTCGCTTGAGCAGGTGCTGAAGTGGGACCCGGAAGTGATCATCGCCTGGGACAGCGAAATCCGCGGCGGCGCCTACGACGACATCCTGACCAACAAGAACTGGGCCGACATCAAAGCCGTGAAGACCGGCCGCGTGTATGCCATGCCCAACCTGCCGTGGGCGTGGTGTGACAGGCCTCCCGGAGTCAACAGAATCATGGGTCTCCAGTGGATTTGCAACCTTTTATACCCAGACGTGTATAACATTGATATTATCGAGCGGACCCAAGAATTTTTTGATGTGATGTTAGGTGTTGAGCTAACGCGCGAGCAGGCGCTGAAGGTGGTAGGCGACAGCTATCCGCCGGTGCCGCGGGTGAAGTTGTAGGGATGTAGTATGCGCAGCAAGTGCGAACAAAACAAGCAGGGGCGGGGGAGCGTCGTGCGGCCACGCGCGTTTGTGCGGCGCGTGCTTGCCGTGCTGCTTTCGGTGTGCCTGGTGCTGTGCTATGCCTGCCCGCTGGCCTGGGCCGATGACGCCTCCAACACCCATACCCCCGTCAATACCAACACCGCCGACAATACCAACACGGCAGACAATACCAATACCGACCCCGAGCCCCAAAAAAATTAAGTCACCCAGCTGTTCCTGAAATGGAGCGCTGACTACGGCGGACCGAACATGTTCGTGGGCGAAGGCGAGGAACTAGAGCAGGTGACCATCGAAAACAAGGGCCAGCTGGTGCAGCTGAACGCCTACTACCTGGATGCCACCGGCAGCGGCGTCATGCTGGAAACCGCCTCGAGCGCCACCGACTTAGGCGTCATAGACCTGAAATGGGAATCCAGCGACGTGGATGTTGCCATGGTGAACCCCCTAAATGGCCTGGTCACTCCCGTAGGCGACGGCGACTGCACCATCACGGCCACGGTGGCGGACCCGGAAAAGTACGGCGAAGCCAGCGTTTCGGTGGATCTGCACATAACCGGGCAGGAAGGCGAATACGTCGACTACGTGGAGATCACCGACGAAAACGGCGAAGTGATCACCAACACCGTTGTCATAGAATCCGACGGCAAGAAGCCTGTATACACCCAGCTGTATGTGAACGTGTACTGGGTGGACGCCGATGGCAACGAAGTGCGCGTGGAATCCAGCCGGGAAGGCAACGTGTCGGTTTCCTTCGAATGGGTGGCTGCCGGCAGCTCTAATTCCAAATGCCTGGCCGTGAACGCCCGCACCGGCCGCGTGAGCACCCAGGAGCAAGGCGTAGGCGCCGTGCTGGTGAATGTGTTCGGCGGCAAGGACGGCCGCGCGGTGTCCGACACCGTGCACTTTTATGTGAACACCGGGCAGACTGGCTACAACCCTGCCAGCTCGCTGACCATCAATGTGAGCTACCAGATGTATCCCGACCAGATTGTGTTCACGAAGACCTGGTCAGCGGAAGAATTGGAAAGCATACTGCCGCAGTACACCTACAACTTCACGGTCATCAGCGGCTCCAGTTATGCCACCATCCGTGCAAGGGGTTTCCTGTTCAAAGACATTTTGGCGCTGTTCGATACCGACTTAAGCGACATCAACCAGTTCCGCTTCGGCACGGCGGACAGCTACGATGCCCCCGTCAGCTACGACTACCTGTTCGGCAGCACGCGCTATTACTTCCCGGACTACGACATTGGCTACACATCCGGTGGGGTGGTGGTGCCACCCTTGCTGGCAACGGCTAACACCATTTTCTGGAACGAGTCGTATGTCAGCCCTGAAGCCGAACTGGACGAAGGCACGCGTTACCGTCTGGTGTTCGGCGCGTCGGATGTTAGCGACGCCAACACCAGCCGCCAGGTGTACTTCATCGACACCATCAACGTCGTCTTGAACGGCGCCCCGCCTGAAAACCCCGACCCCGGTCCCGGCCCTGGCGACGGCGGAGATGGCGACGGCGATGGCGGCGGTAGCGGCAACGGCACCGGCGGTGGCGGAAACGGCACCAACGGAGGCGGCAGCGGCCAGCCCGGCTCGTCGGCTTCTGCGGGCAACCGCCCAGCCACGGTATCGAACGCTGCTTCGAGCGGCGGACAGAGCGACACCCTGGGTGCTGCTGGCGGGGAATCGAACCCGTGGCGTATCTATCAAATGATGAAACAGCAGGTCAGCAACCCTGGCGAGCTTGATATCAACAATCCGCTGGCGCCTTTCACCATTCCTGGTGTGTGCGCAGCGGCCCTGTTAGGCGGCCTGAGTGCCGGCGTAGGATTCAGAAGGAGACTGTACTAGTGACCATTTCAGACTATTTGCAAGAGGTTCTGCATCAAATTGCTTCTGCGCTGATGCTGCCTGTCATCATTGTGCTGGTGCTGCTCATCTTGGTTTCGGTGTTCTGCATCGGGTCCATCATCGTGGAGTTTTTTGCGGAACGGCGCCACTTCAAGGTGCAGCTGCCCCGCGCCATCAACGACTTGGAGGCGGCGCCCTATTCCCAGGTGAACGACGTTATTTGTTCCACCAGGCTGCTGTGGCAGCAAAAGGCCGCCTTGCTGACGGTGGCCAACAACGCCGGCCTGCCCGAAGACGCGCTGTATTCCATCGCCAAAGGCGAAGTTTCCAACGTGGACACGCGCAACCGGCGCACAGTGGGCATCACCGAACTGCTGACGAAGGTTTCCCCCATGATGGGCCTGATGGCAACCTTGATTCCGCTAGGCCCCGGCATCGTGGCCATGGGGCAGGGCCAAGTGGACATTCTGTCCGCTTCTCTGGGCGTGGCCTTTGACGGCACGGTGGCCGGCCTTCTGACCGCCGTGGTATGCATGTGCGTATCCCATATTCGCAAGCGCTGGTACCAACAATACCTAACGGCGTTGGAATCCATGATGACCACGCTGCTGGAAAAGATTGAACTTGAGCGCGCTGCCTGCACGAACCTGCCCACAGGCTTCACGGCCGACCAGCTTGAGCCCTTCCGCGAGCAGGCGAAGCTGGCCGCGAAGGGGGCGAAGTAGCCATGAGCCGCAGGGATTTCACTGGTTCGGGCTTTTCGGGAAGTTCCTATATTTCCGAAGAAGACGCCGATCCGCGCGTGGGCTTGGTGAACCTGGCCGACGTCATGTTGGTGTTCGCCGCGGGCCTAATGTGCGCACTGGTGGTGCACTGGAACGTGAACCTGCCGGGCATGCAGGAAGTCACGGACTACCAGGAAATGACCGAGCTGGATAGCGCACAGATAGAGCAGCTTGCTTCTGATATGCAAAACGGCACCGGCGGCACCAGCTACGTGGAGCGCGGCGTGGTCTACGAAGACCCCACCACGGGCAAAATCTACATGCTCACCCAAGACGCCGCCGCCATAGGCGCCGATGAAACCTTGGCAGACGGTTCTGTCAACACCTCGTCAGAAAGCGGGTCCAACTAATGGCTTTGGCGGGTCGTAACAGCTTGAAGGGTGTGGCATGCGCGTGCGTGCTGGTGTTGCTGTGCGCGCTGCTTGCGGGCTGCGCGGGTGCGCCGCAGCAGAATACCGCCAACACCAACACCAACCAACCGGCGGCATCTGCTTCCAACGCTGCCAGCAATGCCGCAGCCAACGCTGCCAGCAACGCCGCTCAGCCTTCCGCCGCCGTGGCCGCAGCCCCGGCTTCCATCGAAGACGCTTCCGCCTTCGTTGCCGTGCCCGAAAACGCCTGCGCTAACCCCGCCGCTGTGGTGGACGGCTATGCCATCACCCAAGAAAGCGTGGATGAGCTGGTGAACCAGCATCGGCAGGCGCTAGGCTTGGAAACCCAGGAAGATTTCGCCGCGTACCTGCAAGACGTGGGCACCACCGAACAGGAATACCGGTCCCAGATTGCCGATGTGTTGGCGGGCCGTACGCGCTTGCAGCTGATGGCCCAGCAAAGCGGCATCACCATTTCGCCTGAACAGCTGGCCGAAGGGGTTGAAGCGCGGAAGGTGGCGTACCTGGGGGAGGGCTACAGCCAATCCGACTGGGAGCAGGTGTTAGCCGCTGCCGGCGAAACGGAAGAGACCTTTGCATTCAATGTGTACACGTTGATGCTGTCTGAAAAATTGTCGCAATAGGAAAGGGAAAGGATGATGCTTATGAACACCCAAATACGTGCTTGTGGCGCTACCAAGCGGGTAACCCTGCTGGTGGCGGCTGCTTTCGTTGCCGTGGTGTTGGCGCTGGTCATTCCCCTGAAGGCGTGGGCGGCCCCGAATACCAGCTGGTATGACGGTCACGAAACTGACAGCGCCTACACCTTGACCAACCTGCTGGACTTGCAGGGCTTGGCCGAACTGGTGAACACCGGCACCAGCTTCGAAGGCAAGACGCTCACCTTCGACGGGGGAGCGTTGGGTCAAAACGTGCGTATGACCGGCGAATGGACGCCTATCGGCACGGCCGCGAACCCTTTCAAGGGCAGCTTTGACGGCAACGGCCTAAATGTCACGGGCTTCCAGGTAAGCGCAACCACCGACGGCGTGGGCCTGTTCGGCTACGTGGAGGGCAACATCTCCAACGTGCGTGTGCAGGGGAACATCACCTTGGAAAATGCCCAAAGCATCGTGCGCTACGTGGGCGGCGTGGCCGGCCAGGTGACGGGCAACATTGACAACTGCGAAAGCGCGGTGAACATCAAGATCACCACCAGCCTTCCCGCCACCACCGAAGAACGCCTTCCCATCCACCATGTGGCCGTGGTGGCCGGCCGTGTTATCGGCAATGTGACGGATTGCTCTGCCGCAGCCACGGGCGGCATCAACATCACTTCCTACAGCCAAGTGGCTGATACCGAGGTTGACTGGGTTGTCGGTTTCGTGGCCGGCATCGTGGGCCAGCATGGCACGTCTATCAAGAACCAGGACGGCTTGGAGGAAGAATCGGTCGAGGGCATTGAAAACCCGGGTACCATTATTAACTGCAGCAATGCGGCCAATATTTACATGGTGGTGCCGGTCGACGGCCCCAATGATCGCTTCGGCGAACCCACCAAGGTGTCTGCCCAGTTTGTGGCCGGCATTGCGGGCTATTCCTGCGGCAGCATAAAATATTGCACCAATTCCGGCATCATCGACACCGGCAAGTACGACGATGACGACACCGCGCATGAGCGGCCGACAGTCGGTTACGGCGCGAGCTTGGTTGCCGGCATCGTGGGCGGCTGGCGCACTGGCGTCAGTATCAGCACCGCCGGCGACTCCGATGATCCCGGCCTGCGCTACAACAAGAAGACCGAAGGCGGCACGGCCAACATCGTGCTTTCCGACTGCACTAACAAGGGCCGCATCATAGGTTTGGGCACCGTGGGCGGCATTGTGGGCCAAGCGGGCAGCTACAGCTTGCTCACGCGCTGCGACAACTGGGGATACGTTGGGGCTACGCGCTGGAATAAGCCCATTCCTGCTGGTGTTGCCGGCCGTTCGTACGGCACCATTTCGTATTGCTACAACGCGGGCGATGTGGAGACCATTTCCGGCGGCGGCTATTACGCTGCAGGCATTGTGGGCATGCTGCATTCCATTGGCAAGGACTATAACAACAATGTGCTGGAATCAGAATGTTATGCCTGCTACAACGCGGGCTACATCATTGCTTCCGATTCTTCGTTTAGGTCGGGCAGCATCGTGGGCGAACTGGACGGCGGATACATCCACCATTGCTGGTCGCTTTCCGGGCGCAGCGTGCGCGACAACGTGAGCGGCTTGGATGCGCCTCCTTCGGGCATCATCGATGCCAACACGGTGTATCAGATTCCTGAAGAGGAAGCCTGCTCCGCCAGTCGCCTGGCGGTTCTGAACGCCTTGTGTGCCACCGACGGTTGGCAGGCCTACTTCACCGCTCCTGAAGACAATAATTTCACCACCCCCAGAAAGATTCCGGTGCTGGTCAGCGCGCCGGTGGATAGCGCCACGGACATTTCCGGGGCCACCAGCGCGCAGATTCAGCTGCTAGAGGATGCTCCCTATTCCGCCGCAACCGATCCGGCGCCCACCGTGCGGGTGACCATCGGCGGCACCACGCTGACGCAAAACGTTGACTTCAAGGTGTACGGCCAAGCCGGCACCGCGGGCGCGAACATGGGCGACACGGTGTATCAGGCCACCATCGAAGGTATTGGCCATTACACGGGCACGCTGCCGGTGACGGCTTCTTATAAGATTGTTCAGTCCGACATTTCGGCTTGCACCGTGACCGCCGAAGCTAAGTATTTCAATTGGGAACAGCAAAAGCCCGACAAGGTGACGGTGTATGACGCCGCGGGCAACGTGGTGGACGAAAGCCAGTATACCTGGGATGTGGACGCCGAAGAGTGGGCGAAGGGCAAGTATGTGAATGCCCAGACAAAGACGGCTGCCACCGGCTATCCCATAGTGGTAACCGCCGCGGAGGGAAGCAATTACAAGGGTTCCCAGACCGCCAACGTGTTCAAGATCAAGCAGGTTTCGTTCGTATACAGCCACCAGTCCGACAATCCCAACGCTGACACGCTGCTGGTGGGCGACCTTGCCTGGACCGACCCGGTTACGGGTATGAAGCAGACGTGGAAGTTCACGGATGTTTCGGCCTACAGTGCCAATGGCGGCAAGGGCGACGAGGAGACGCGCGGCGCGTTGAAGGTGAAATACACCGGTGATCCCATCAAGCCCACCATCGATGTGGTTACCTACATGGGGCGTCCGCTGCAGCAGATTTTTGAGGGTTCGCCGTGGTGGAATGACCCTTACGCCTACGGCTACAAGGTGTTGTACGGCAATCCCAACCCCGAGTCGGACAAGAATCCCACTGACAGCTTTGACGACAGCGTGATTAACGTGACCGGCACCGACTATGCGGTTATCACGCTGCGTAGCGCGCCGAATTCTAACTACGATAACTATGTGATGGTGTGGTTCGAAATCACGCCGGCTTCCATTAGCGATGATGCGGTGATGATCGGGTTCCATTCCGTTGCCACCCAGGCTGCCCAGCCCGATGTTAAGTTCACCTACAACAAGCGCACCTTGGTGGAAGGCACCGACTACACCGTTGAGTATGTTTCTCTGGGCGGCAACCGCTACAAGGCGGTATACACCGGCATGGGCAACTACGCCGGCACGCTGGAAAAGGAATTCACGGTAGGCGCGCCCGCAACCCTGTTCGCGGATGTGTCCGATCCGTCAGCTTGGTATTTCGAAACCGTGTATGATTCGGTCAACCGCGGCCTGTTCAGCGGTTACACTGATGCTTCCGGCAACCCGACCGGCCTGTTCGGCCCGAACGACAAGCTGGCTCGCGGCCAGATCACCACGGTGCTCTACCGCGCCGAGGGAGAGCCCGACTACACGCCCAGCAAGGAATTCCCCGACGTGACCGACCCCAACGCGT
>JAUNIP010000066.1 GCA_030523425.1 Coriobacteriia bacterium | reverse complement strand
GGCCGCTGGGCCACTACTTATTCCACGTGTTGCATTCGCATTGAAGATTCAAGCGTCAAAAACGCTTGCTGAACGCTTTGCAAGGGGAAACGCTTGACGTGCTTTTGCCAAAGTTGCCCAATAATGCAGGTCTCAGAACTTTTTCCTTGCAAACCAAACGTAATGCGGGTATCATACCGTCTGCTGCAAATAGCAGCGAAACGGGTGATGGCGCAGTTTGGTAGCGCACTTGACTGGGGGTCAAGGGGTCGCAGGTTCGAATCCTGTTCACCCGACCAGAGAAACCGCAGGCCAGAAGCATTTTCACTTCTGGCCTGCTTGCTTTCAGTCGCCTAACTGTAAACATTTTGCAAACATTGGTAACCGCTCTGGTAACTTCGCGCCTTTCGCCGTGTCCTATCCTTCGGCTATGCCCCGACGCTGACTTTCAGGCCCCGCATAGCCGCGCGCGGCGAACACGCGCACGCAACCGGCTGCAACAAGCCTATTCCTGGCCCTTCGAATCTTCCTGCTTGGCCATGTGGTACGCCGTGACGGTTACTGCGGCGGCCGCGGCAGCGGTGGCCACCAAGGCCGAAAGGGGCAGGTTGTCGGAGGTGTTCACGCCTGTGCTCTTTGCGCTGGTGGTGGTATTGTCGGCGTATTTGTAGTCGTCCCAATGGTAGGTGGCTTCCCGCACGGTAGTGTCCGCCGCCACATCGGCATCGGTATACAGCGTCACGCGACGGGCTCGCGGGTCAACCGTCAGCAGCGGCTCCGCCACGTCGTTCGCCAGCAGGGACGCCTCCCCGGCCGCCCCGGTCGCCAGCAGCTGGCAAGACACCACTTCACCCGTGGTGCCGAAGCGTTCAGACTTCACGGGGTCGCTCACCGTGGCCAAGAACTCCACTTCACCGGTCATGTCCTTGGGCACCACAAACGACGCCAGGTACGTGCGGCTCTTGCCCGGCCACAGGGCGCCGGCGTCGTCACGCGCGTCAGATTGCTCCTGGTATTCGCCGGTGGCCTTGCCTGCGGCGTCAAACGTGGGCTGCATCAGCTCTAGACCGGGTTGCAGGACGCTGGCCAGGTCGCTCAGCTTCTGCACGCCTACTTCCGCGCCGGTGTCCGCGCGCGTAAAGTGCACGGTGAAGCCGCCCACCACGGCGTTGCCCACGTTGCTCACGCGCACCTTCACGTAGCACGTTTCGCCCGGCAGAACCATGTGCGTGGTGGGTTGCGCGCCCTCCATCTGCAGGCCGCGCACCTTCGGCACCACCACGTGATACAGGTCCATGGCGTTGTTGCTAATGTTGGTGATGCTGCCCGCCACGAAGTCATACTGGTCGCGCGATGTAGGCACTTCTATCAGCGTGTCGGGCGGGAAGTCCAGTTCCGCTAACGGGAAGAAGTCGAAGTAGCTGCCGCTGCCGTCGTCGTAGTGCGCACACTGCAGCTGGTACTGGCGCACCTCTTCGGTGCCAAAGCCAGCCGCCGCCGCCCCGGTCATTTCCGCGGAAGGGCTGTTCAGCGGGCTGTAGGTGCCCCACATCTTCGTAGTGTCCTGCGCGGCGAAGGCGGCCACGTCGTCGTCAAGAGCCGGCGCGGTGCCTTCCATCGAACGCGTGGCGTACAGGCGCCGGCCGTCCGCGCTGGTGAAGAAGTTCAGGCCCGTGGTGCTGATGCCCAGTGGCGTGCCCGCATCCTTGAACCCGGGCGACGTCACGTGAGAAGACCCGCGCACCAGCGTGCCGTTCACGCGCCGCAGCTGCCGCGCGCCGTTGGTGTCGTCTTCCACAGTGTACATCCAAAACGCGTGAAGCGTCTGGTCGTAGAAAGTAAGGGGGCCGCGGGAAAGCCGCATCACGTTGGGCAGCGAAAGGCCCTCCATCTGCTCCCCCTGCGTGATGTCGGCCGCCAACAGGCACGAATGCGCGCTGTGCGCCCCGGGGCTAGTGGTCTTGGCAGGCACGCTCCAGGCCACCATCACGCCTATAGATTCTTCGTTGGTGGAAGAAAGCGCCGTCAGGTCGAAGGTGCCTTGGCCCAGGTAGGTCTTCATGGTGGTGTCTTGAGTGTCCATAGAATACCCCATGCGCTGCGGGGTGCGGATGTGGGTGGAAGGATTGCAGCTCCACGAATCGGCCACCAGCTTGTCAAGGCTAGCGTCCTTTTCGCGCTGGTAGCGCACCATGGCCACCATGTGCAGGCTTTCGGTGGTGTCCACGGCCATGCGCGGATGCCAGCTTACGGTGCCTGTATTCAGCTGGTTCACGTTGCAGCGCACGTCGTACATACGCCCAGAACCCGCGTCTAACACGTAGCTGGTGGTGAACTGCAGCTTGAACTGCTCATCGTAGGTTTTGTCAGAATCAAGGGGCCGCGCGATGGAGCACAAGCCCACGTAAATCTCGCCATCCGCCGCCACGGCGTCAAAGTCAACGTCCCACGTGTTCACGCGCAGGTATTGCGTGGCGGTCACCGGCAACGCGAAGTCCGAAATCCACGGAGTGCCCCACTGGCCTGCGGATTCGTTGTAAGCCGAAACGCACAGGCGCGTGCGCAGCACGTATTCGGGAGCCAAGGTGACCGAAGCGCTGTCCGCAAGGCTGGCAGGGTCGGCCTGTGTGGCCCACGCCACCAGGTCGGCCGCGCTGCCGGGGGCATCTTCGTCCGCAGCGGCCAGCGTGCCGTCCTGCCCCGCGAAGCCGCACAGGCGCGCCACCGGCACGTCGCCGGCAGCTTCCGGGTACACCACCTGCTGGCCGTCCGCCGAAAGGCTGACCACCGGCAGGTTGTTGCCCGCTTTGGCGCGGGCGAACCGGCAGCCGTCCTTGTCGGCCACCACTTCCAGGTTGGGGTCGCTGGCGCTGATGCGCACCTTCACCGTGGTCAGACGCAGCAAGTACGCCTTGCCGTTGCAGATGATCACCTTCGCCTTCGGATCGCTGAACGTGTTGCCCCACACGCGCACCTGCTTGTTAGGCTGCACGCCGCGCAGCGGGTTGTAGCCGCTGCCGGCCCCGCCAACCACGCCGGTCAGCAGGCCGCCGTCACCTTCTTCAGTGGCAATGGGCGGGGCGTCCACGTAGGGGTCAGAAATGCCCGGGTCGGCCACGGTATGCACGGTGTGGCGCCCGCAGAACCCGAAGTCCGACAGCACGCCGTCCGCGTCCACGCTGGTTTCGAACTCGGTCACGCCTTCCAGGGAATCCTCGGTCACCATCTCCAGTTCGTCGGCCGAAACTTCCAGCAGCCGCCCGCCGGCGTTTTCGCCCACATCAAGCGGCGCAGGCGTGCCGAAGCGCCCGTTGAACGTGGCAGGCACGCCGCCGGATTCCAGCAGCGGGCCGCCGGACGTCAGTTGGCTGTTCCAGGTGTCGTAAATCTTCCACGGCCCGGCTTCGGCCAAGGTGTAGGTCTTCTTGAACAGCAGCACCTGGATGGTGGCCTGCGCGCCTATGGCGGCTTTGATCACCGTGCGCGGGTAAGGCTTGTCCAAAATGATGTCGCTGGTGTCGCTGGTCATGTGCACGCAGCGGAAATACGCGTATCCGCGCACCCCAAAGCTGACCATGCCATACACGCCCACGCCGCCGCCTAGGCCCATCTCAATGTGGAACACGCACACATTCCCTTGGCCTTCGGCGTATTCCTTGGAAATGCTGTGACCCCACGAAACGTTGCTTAGGCCGTAGTCAAACTGGATGCCGGCCATAAGCTTCAGGGTGCCGGTGCCGCTTACGTCAAACGCCCAATACAGCGGGATGCCCATAACCACCACCGTTTGGCTGGCGGCGAAATCCACGCTCAGCTTAAGCTGCGCGGCCAAGTCCATCGCCCAATGCCACACGTCCGACCCTTCGCGCATACGCGGGTTGGCCAAGCCCATCAGGTCCAGCGAAAACGTGGCGCTCAGGCACGTTGTCACTTTCGACGCGCCCAGCTTTCTGTTTTGGGGGTTGTTGGCATCAGACATGTCCATCGCCGCTTGGTTGTACTGCTGGATGTGCTCCTTGAAGTTCTTCTTGAAGGTTTCCTTCCAGCCGGCGCTCAGTGCCAAGAATGACTTCCATCTGTCTTCGTCTGTGGTGCTGTCGCCTTGCCAGTCCTTGTTTTTGTAGATGTCGCACGAAACCAGCGTGGCCGCAATGCCTATGTTGCCCAGGATGTCCGAAAACACCTTGATGGGCACAAACGGCACGCCCAAACAACACTCGTCCCCTTCGCGGACCAGCACAAACGGCATGGGGTTGAACGATTTCTTCGTTTCGCTTTCGTCAACGCATACGGGGTTGTCAGGCGAAAGGTGGCGGTCGGCGTCTATGGATTCCAGTCCTCGGACAGAATTCACGAACGTAAGCGGCAGGTTCAGCGTGGCCGCAGATCCGAACGACTGCTGGTAGCTTTGGAACAGCACCTGTGCCGTGCTGCCTTCTATGATGGCGTGGTTGCCGTCGAACCACGGGCCTGACAGGCGAATACGCGCCGTGCCGGACACAGCCTGGGCCATGTCCGCTTCCATGGTTATGCCGTCCGCGTGCAGTTCTGCAATCCACGTGGAACTGCCGGCGTTTTCAATCTGCACGTCAAGGGTGTGCTGCAGGTCGTTCGCGGCATCCAGGCCCACCGTGGCGGGCGTGTACTGCACGTCCACGCCGTCTAAGGCCACACACGACAGGTAGGGCAAACCGTCGTCGGGCTGCGTGGGCATCTGCAGGGTGCTGGTGGCCACGCCGTCTTGGGCGGGAATGCCCGAATGCAGCAGGTTGATGGGCAAGATGGTGCGCCGGTAGCCCTGAAGGCTGCCTTCTGCGCGCACGCAAGCCACGTATCCTTCCAACGTGGGGTCTTCGGAATCTTCCGAAAGCTTGCGCACGTTAGCCTTCGCCATGCCGAATTCGTCGGTGGTCAGCGTTTGGCTGGTGCCGTTGCCTAACGACGTCAGCGTGATGGTCATGCCTTCAAGCGGAATGTTGGCGTTGTTGGCCACGTTCAGGGCCACCACCGGCACCTCTTCTTTGGAAAGCACGTACACCTTGAAGGACACGGCGCCCGTGGTGTCAGCGTAGGCAAGCGTGGCACCGTCACGCGTGCGATGGATGCCCAGAATGTGCAAAACCCCCAGGCCCACCGCCCCCGCAAGCACCGTCCGACGTGAAAGGTTAAGCGATTCGCTGATGGCGTGTTGGTTATTAGTGGCGCGCGCAGGCTGGCTCATAGCGGCCTCCCGATGGTTGGAAATTCAGTTACAAAAAGTATAGCCCTGCTCAGGGCGTGTTTTCCGCTTGGATAAGCATTTCGCAAGCAACTCGTTAAATAATCACCCTCACCGATACGCCGTTGGGACGCCGTTGGGAAACGCTATACTGAAACGGCACTACGCTTCATACGTTCACGCTACCATCGGGCCCGTGCCGCCGCCCTGGCGCGGCAAATAGCCAGCCTGAAAGGAACGCCCGCCTTGGCACACGACATCAGCCACTTGCACACGCGCATCAAGAAGCTGTCCCGCAAGACGGTCATTCTTTCTGCCTTGGCCGTGCTGGCTGCCATGGTGCTGGCGTACAGCATTGGGCGCACCATCACTCCCCCGTGGCAGATGGGCCTTAGCTGGGAATCGCCTTCCATCATCGCAAGCGACGGCGGTGCTTCGGTGGTGGTTGACCAAAACGGCGGGCGTGTGAGCTTCCTGAACCCCAACAACGAAGTGGTGCGCACGACGAACTTTGACGCCACATCCGCTTACCTGGACAGCATCTTCTGCGCCTACGTGGACGGCGGCGACGTGTATCTTTCCGGCTGCGAATACTACAACGACGGGTCCATCATTTCCAGCGAACGGGTGCTGCGCTATTCAAGCTCTGGCGTGTTCCAGGAAGTGGTGTACGAAAAGCAGGTGCCCGAAACCGACCGCCAGGTGGTGGCACGCATAAAAGACATGGAAGTGGTGGATGGCCACCTGGTGCTGTGCGTTGGGTCATCCGCGGAAGTGCGTGCGCTGCAGGTGGACGAATACGGGCACACCATCACCTTGCAGCAGCTAGACACCCAAGGGCCCCCGTTTGCCGCCGACTACAACCCCGCCCTGAATGCCCTGGCCGCAACCGACTACTCCGGCCAAGTGTATGTCACCAATGCCACCGCGCAGCAGACGGCCGCGCTGCAGGGCAGCCGCATCAACCAGGGCCTGACCAGCAACATTTTGCTGGACGACAATGCCACCCTGTACACCATAGACCGGCTGAACGGCTGCATCTTAAGCATTACCGCGCAAGGCGGCGTGAGCGAAGTGGCGAAGGGGTCGGGCGTGACCAGCATCTGCCTGCAGCAAAACCAGCTGGCGTATACCAACGTTGAACAGGGAACCATCGTGGTGCTGGGCACAGACGGCGAAGAAGACCACGTAGTGCAAGGCGCCGCGTATTCCCTGCCGTTGGCGGCGCGCATGCTTACGTTTTGGCTGGCCGTGGCCTATTTGGTGGTCCTTGCAGCTTATGCGCTTTTGAAAATTGGCACCTTGAGCACGCTGCGCAACAATGCCATAGTTGCTGGCTTGTTCCTTGCCGTTCTTTTGACCTGCGGGTATTACACCTACTCCATGTACGGGAAGACCACCCAGACCTTAGATGAGCGCCTGCTGACCCTTGCGGGTTTCGTTTCCGACAGCAGCGCCCAGACCATAGGCGACGACGTGGCGCAGATACAGGGCCGCGACGTGTTTTCCGTTCAGGATTACGTGCAACGCCGCGAAAACATAGACAACATAGAAGACCACCTGAACAAGATGGTTCGCTCGGCCGGCGAAAACGGCTTGGACGCTTATTACGAGGTGTATGTGCTGTCGCAGGACCAAAGCAGTCTGTACAACGTGACGGTGACGGATGGCACGGTGCCCGCAGGCGCCCCGGTGGAATTTGCGGAGGTGGACGACTACCAAAGCATCCTGCGCAACGAATGCGGCATGTTCGAAACCTCTGACGAGGTGGGCAGGTACCGCTGCACGTTGAAGCCCATTTATGATTCCCAAGGCGAAGTGGTAGGCGTGCTTGAGCTGGGCGTAAACACCCAAACGCTGCAGGCCGGCCTGATTTCCGAAGTGATGTACCTTTCGCTGCGCGTCATGCTGCTGTTGATCATCTTGTACTTGGTCATTTCAGAAACGCGCACGTGGTATGAAGCGGTGGTGCAGTCGCGTAAGCGCGTGGCCGAAGGAAAGCACGCGCTTTCCGCAGCGCTGCTCACGCGCCCGTTTGCCTTCCTGACTTCCGCCATTCAAAGCCTGGACACCACGCTGATGGTGTTAATTGCCTTGGACATGCTTTCCACAGGCGCCTTTGCGGGAAGCGCCCAGATAAACATCTATGCCGGCCTGCCACTTATTCTGTGGGGCCTGGGCACCACCTTGGGCTGTATACTGTACGGCTTTTTGATGCATTGGGTTTCCGCGCGCAACCTGTGCATTGCGTGCGCTTCTGTGCAGGCAGTGCTGTTTGCGGGCACCGCCTTCATGGTGGGTAGCGGCAACCTGGTAGGCTACTGCGCCATGAAGATGCTTTCGGGCCTGGTGTCAGGCGGCGTGCTGCGCAACATGGTTTCTGCGCTGCCCGGGCGCTCCCACAACGACGGCGTGTATTGGCAGCAGGTGAAAGCCGAAGCATGGGCCGCGGTGGCGGGGTCCATCCTTTCGGTCACCATAGCCGGTCTGGTGGCTGACGCCTTCGGCTACGCCGTGCCCTATGCGGTTGCTGTCCCCATGGCCATCGCGCTGGTGGTCATGGGCATCACGCTGCTGCCGAAGGGCATGTACTACACCCATTCGGGGAAGCGCGAAAAGTTCCTGACCGGCCAAGGGAAAGGCTTGGCGCGCATGTTCCTTTCCCCTGCCATGTTGGCATATTTCTTCTTGGTAGGCATGCCCTTGGTCATCATGGAAGGCTACAATTCCTACCTGTTCCCGCTGTATTCCGAAGCCTACGGGTTCACCTCTAGCGACATTGCCATTCTGTATTCTGCGGCGCGCGTGATTGCCTATACAGCCGGCAGCATCAGCGACAAGCTGATTGAACGCGGCGAAGACCACTGGCATATTGTGCTTGCGTGCTTGCTGTTAGGCGGTTTTGCGCTGGTAGGGTTCATTATGAACGACAGCGTGGTGTGGGCGCTGGTGGTGCTTTTGGCCCTGGCGTTCGTTTCCAAGATTGTGGACCCAAGCCGGGTCATGCTATGGTCGCGCACCGCGCGGGCGCATGGCTTCGCCGAAGACCAGGCACAGCCCGTGGTGCAAACCATGGCCGGCGTGATTGCCGCGTTCGAGCCCGTCCTGTTAGGTGTGTTCCTGCTGAGCGGCAACGCCTGGGCCTGCATCTTCGCAGGCGCGTTCATGCTGGTGTGCGGCGCGGCCTTCTACTTCACCACCCGCAACACCCCCATGGCCGATGTGAACCAGCTCATCTTCCCGGAATAATATGCCTCGAAGCCTTCCGGGCGGGGGATGGCGGATACCTTTCGGGCGACCCGTTCCGCTGT
>JAUNIP010000065.1 GCA_030523425.1 Coriobacteriia bacterium | reverse complement strand
TACATTCGGTGTTCCTCCTGCCCTGTTTTGGTCCAAGATTTCCACCGCAGTCCCGCTTGGCCACGGTGTACAAGCGCGCACAGGACACCTACGGTGCGGACAACGTGGTGCTCATAGATGCGGGCGACGCCGTGCAAGGTTCGTCCTACGGCAGCGTTTCGCAGGGCACCATCGCGGTGGACGTCATGAACTACCTGGGCTATTACGCGGCTGCCTTGGGCAACCACGAATTCGACTACGGCTTGGCCCAGCTGAAAACGCTGGCGCAGCGTGCCACCTATTCGTACCTGAGCTGCAACTTCACCGAAATTGCCACGGGTGACACCGTGTTTGCACCGTATGTGATCAACGAATATAACGGCAAGAAAGTGGCCTTCGTGGGCATTACCACGCCATGCACGCTCGTTGCCGACTGCCCGTCCACCTTCAAGGACGCCCAAGGCAACTACCTGTACAGCTTCGCGGAGTCTGAAAACGGCCAGGCGCTGTACAGCGTGGTGCAGAAGAACGTGGATGCCGCCCGGGCCGCCGGAGCGGACTACGTGATTGCCGTGGGCCACATGGGGCAGATGGGCGTGGAAAGCGCGTGGCGCTCCGACACGCTGGTGCAAAACACCACCGGCATCGATGCCTTCGTGGACGGCCATTCGCACCAGGTGTACCAGCAGGACGTGAAGAACAAAAACGGCGAAGTGGTGCCCATCACGCAGTGCGGTTACGGCCTGACGGCCTGCGGCGAAGTGATCATCGATTTGGAAGGCGCCGATGCGGGCATCACCACCACCCAGGTTTCCTTCGCTGACATGCCCGAATCCGACCTGGACGCCGACACGTTGGCCAAGGTGGACGAAATAACCGCCGACGTGGAAAAGCAGCTTGAGCAGGTGGTGGCTAAAACCAGCACTAAGTTGGTGGCGCTTGAAAGCGACGGCACCACGTGGGCCGTGCGACGCCATGAAACGAACCTGGCCGACCTGGTGGCGGATGCTTACAAGGAAGCCTTGGGGTGCGAAGTGGGCATCATCAACGGAGGCGGCATACGCGCCAACATTGCGGCGGGCAACATAACCTTGGGCGACCTGGTGAATGTGCAGCCGTTTTCCAATTCGCTGAGCAGCATTCGCGTGACCGGCCAGCAGCTGGCCGACGCGTTAGAGCTGAGCGCCATGAACTATCCCATGCCCAACGGCGGCTTTTTGCACGTTTCGGGCATGACCTACACCATCAATCCCACTATTGCCAGCACGGTGGAATTAGACGATGCAGGCAACTTCGTGAAGGTGGCGGGGGATCGCCGCGTGTGCGACATCACGGTGAACGGCAAGCCCCTAGACCTTGCGGCCCAGTACGTGATAGGCGGCCTGGATTTCATTCTGATTGAAGGCGGCAACGGCTACACCATGTTCAAGGGCTGCGAAGTGGTGGTTGCGCAGGGTCTGACCGACCTTGATGCCGTCAGGAGCTACATCACGGACAAGCTAGGCGGCACGGTAGGCGCCCCGTACAACGTCCTTCGGGGCGAAGGCCGCATCACCATAGACTTCCTGGACGTGGCGGATTCCAGCCAGTGGTACTACCAGCCCGTAAACGAATCGGTACGGGTGGGCCTGTTCAGCGGCTATACGAACGACCAAGGGCTGCCCACGGGCTACTTCGGGCCCTTTGACAACCTGACGCGCGCTCAGGCGGCAACGGTGCTGTGGCGCCACTTCTGCCCGGCTGCGGCCGATTCTTACAACAACGATGCAAAGAACGAAACCGGCATGGTGGACGTGGAAGACAACGCGTTTTACACAGCGGCGGTGAACTGGGCCGTCAAGAATGGCGCGTTTGTGGGCTATGCGGACGCAGACGGCAACTCCACGGGGTATTTCGGCGTGAACGATATGCTGACCTGCCAAGATTTGTGCGTGGTGTTAGCACGCCTTGCGGGCGGCGAAGGCGACGTGTCCAAGCTGTCCGCGCTGGTGACCGACAGCGCCGACATAAGCGACTACGCGAAGCCCGCTTGTGCGTGGGCCTTGGAAAACGGTGTGCTTTCCGGATACGAAAACGACGATGGCACGCGTTCCCTTCACCCCACTGAAGACCTGTACCGTGCCCGCGCGGCCTCCATCTTGGTGAAAGCCCTAGGCGGCACCGGGCACGCAGCGCTTTTGCTTGCTGGCGGCGCGGGGGGCAAAAGACCGGGTCACATGCCACCCCCGCCGCCACCGGGGGAGTGCGGGGGGGGGGGGGGGGGGGGGCCCCCCCCCCCCCCCCCCCCCCCCCCCCCCCGCCACGGTGGTAGTGCGGGTGGCGTTTGCGGCGGTGTTCGTGATGAACGTTGCGTGCGCACTGCAGTTCATTGTGCTGCCGGACTACACCGTGGGCGCTTATGAGCTTTCGGGCGTGGCTGGCCAGGTGGCCGTGCAGGGCATAGGCATAACCTTCCTTATGTGGAACGTCACCTACCCCGCATTCATTGCCAGCCCGCGGCGCTTTCCCGTGCTGGGTTGGGTCATTTTGGCGCAGCAGGTGATAGGCCTGGTAGGCGAAAGCGCGCTGCTGTTCACGCTGCCGCCCGGGCACGCATTGCTGGTGGAATCCATCACGCGCTTCGTGATCTTCGACGCCGCCGGCCTAGTGCTGATGGCCGCCGCCTTCGCGTTCTTCAAGCTAAAAGGCGGTAAGTGACCGGGGCGGAGCCAAGTGAAATCCTTCACCGTGCGGCACCTGCGCCAACGCCAGCATCAAGCGCGCGCAAAGCATTCCTGACAAGGGAAAACAAAAAGCGGCAGGCCGCAGCCTGCCGCTTGTTCGAAACGCCCCCCGGCCAAACGCCTGGCCTGCCGCGGTTGCCCTGTCTATCCGGCAGTGGCAATCTCTATCGCGTCAGCAACTTCTATGTTGGGCATATTCAGGTTGATGACGTACATGAACACCACCAGCACGAAGAACACCAGCACCACAATGGTGATGATGTTCATGGCATCCCGCGGGATGCGCGAAAAGCCCTTTTCCAGCGCGGGGTACACCACCCAGGTCATAAGCGTTGCCATCACGCCGAAGAAGGTGGTGTTCAGCAGGCATATCTGCCCCATGAAGTTGAAGTCCATGGTGGAATAATCCCACAGCGTGCCTACCGGCTGGTTCAGCGTGAAGCCCAAGGCCAACTCGATGGCGGCCACCATGACGGTATTCGCCAAGAAGCTCAAAATAAGGGCCACAATGTTGTTGGGGCATTTCTTCTGCAGCCAATTCTTCAGCGGGAACAGCAGCAGGCCAATAAGCACCATGGCCGCGCCGTACACGAAAAACGGGTTCAGCATGTCACGCCAAATGCCAGAATTGGGGTCGTAAGTGCCCGGCACAATGCCCCAGCGGATCAGCCAACACACGCACCATTCCATCCAGTGCCCCACCACGCTGAAGATGCAGAAGTACAGCACCAGGTTGCGCCAGAAGTTGAAGCTTTTGGGATTCCACAGCTGCTCGTCTTCCTTCAGCATTTCGCGGCGGGTTTCCATGCGGAAGGGGCGCACCAGCATGGCCTTCGCGCGGCGGCTGGTGGCGAAGTAGATAAGCAGGATGAAAGGCCACAGGGAGTCTAGCGTGAAGTTGATCGGGTCGAATTCGCCCAACGCTATGAGCACGATGGCATCTAGCACCAGGTAGGCTGCCACCATGCCCATGATAATCTGGCGGCCTTCCTTCAGGCGCGTGGCAATAATCCACGCAACCACGGCCATCATGATCATGGATATGAAGTCCATCCAGAACGTGCCAGAAAACACGCTGCTGCGCGTGACGAAAATGAGCATGGCGGCGTTCATGGCCAGCCACGCAATGCTCATGATCTGCACAAAGCGCATGAAGCCTAAGCGGTTGGTGGTGGCGAAGTCTTCTATGTCTTTGGCGGTGTCCGCCGAACGGTACAGCATGACCGCGGAAACGGCGAACAGCACGCACGAAATAAGGCGCAGCATCAGCAAGCAGATGACCGCCGCAAGCACCGACCACACAAAGGATGCGTAGCGCTTTTCAGGATTCTTGCGCGACCGGATGGCGCTGACGGCGGCAATAATCGTGAGCACCGAAAGCACGAACCCGCAAAATGCGAACACCGCAATGAATATGCAGGAATACACCACGGCTTCAGCGGTGGAAACGCTGCCGAAGCCTACTGAGGAAATCATGTCGGCCACTTGGTCCCAGTCGCCGCTAAAGCCTGCTCCTTCCAGATCGACGGCGCCGCTTGCAATAGCGCCGGCGGAAAGGCCGAAGGAGAACGCAAACATTGCGGTAAACAGCAACACGCCTATCGAAAAGATGATAGTAATAACGCTGCAAGCCAGTGGCGCACCGCCCTTGTCAGCGGCGCTTGGCGCAGTGTTCGGAGCCGGGTTAACCTGCTTGTTTTCGGTTTCCTGAATGGTTTCTTCGCTCATGGGAGCCCCCTTTCTCAACCTAACGCGTAAGTTTAGCTTGTTCTTCAGCGAACAAGACACACGAAATGCCCGAAAGCCAAAAAGGGGGCGAACGGAAGGAAGGGGGCGAACGGAAGGACGTTGCTGGAGCCCCTTCCGGTGCAGAAGCAGCATCGCAAGCGCAGAAAACCAAGCCCCCTTATGTCAGATTTTTATAAAATTTGCAGGCTCGCCTGCGATAAGCACCCTTGCATGCAAAAGCCGAAAGGTTAATCCTTCCGGCTTTTTAGGTTTATGACAGGGTATGTGACCTGGGATTTTGCCTGTTCTTGACAAATGCGCTCCTTCCTTTGCAGAAGTTTGACGCAACATTGCATTCCTTTGACAACGCCCTAACCCACATCTAACGCGTAACTCGTTCAATAGGACAGCACGCATTTCATGCACAAAAGAAGAAGACCTATTGAGAGAGGAACAAAACATGAAAATGCTTTCTCGCCGTGCTTTTGCAGCTGCAGGTGTTGCAGTGGTCATGAGCGGCATGCTGGCCCTGGCAGGCTGCGGTGGCAGCACTCCTGCTGCCAACAACACCAATGGCGGTGGCGCCGCCGAACTGAGTGGCACCGTTTCCACCAACGGCTCCACCTCCATGGAAAGGGTCATCGGTTCGCTGTCCGAAGCCTTCATGCAGGAAAACACCAAGGTCACCATCACCTATGACGCCACCGGTTCCGGCACGGGCATCGAATGCGCCGGCAACGGCAGCGCCGACATCGGTCTGTCCTCCCGCGACCTGAAGAGCACCGAAACGGGCCTGACCTCCACCACCGTTGCCCTTGACGGCATCGCCGTTGTGGTGAACTCCGGCAACGGCGTTGCCAACCTTACGCTGCAGCAGGTCACCGACATCTTCACCGGCAAGATCACCAACTGGAAAGAAGTTGGCGGCGAAGACCTGGAAATTGCCTGCATCGGCCGTGAAAGCGGTTCCGGCACGCGTGACGGCTTCGAGTCTGTAACCCAGACCACCGACGCTTGCAAGCTGGCCCAGGAACTGACCAGCACCGGCGCCGTGCTGACCGCCGTTGCCAATTCCAAGAACGCCATCGGCTACGCTTCCGTGTCTTCCGTTTCCAGCCAAAGCGGCGTGAAGGCCGTCACCATCGACGGCGTGGAGTGCACCGAAGCCAACATCCAGAATGGCAAGTACGCCATCCAGCGTCCCTTCAACCTGATCACGAAGGAAGGCAAGGAGCTTTCGACCCAGGCCCAGGCCTTCATTGAGTTCTGCACCAGCAGCGCTGCTTCCGACATCATCCGCAAGGCTGGCGCTGTACCCGTAAAGTAAGACCCCTCTGATTTGGCCCGGAACTGGCTTACCGGTTTCGGGCCAACTTTTGCATTGGCGCTGTTTCGGACGAAGCGGCGCCAATGCCAGATAGGGCCCGCCCGCCACCTTGCGTGCTTCTCTGAGACATCTGAAAGGAACCCATGAAAAAGAAAACAAATCCCGTAGAAACAGTATTCTATGGGACATTTCTGACCTGTGGTCTGCTTTCGGTGGCGTTCGTGTTGGGAATCACCGTATATCTGATTATTTCCGGCGCACCCGCCATTGCAAAGATAGGCCTAGCAGACTTCCTGCTGGGACAGCTGTGGAACCCCAGCCAAGAACAATTCGGCATTTTGCCGTTTATCCTGACCAGTGTGTACGGTATGATCGGCGCCATGATTGTGGCTTTGCCCATCGGCCTGCTTACGGCGCTGTTCTTGTCGAAGTTTTCCGGCAAGGTTGCCAGCCGCATCATCCGTTCTGCGGTTGAGATGCTGGCAGGCATTCCCAGCGTGGTGTATGGCCTTGTTGGCATGATCGTGCTGGTGCCGGCCATCCAAGCCGCGTTCAACCTGTCTTCGGGCGCCACACTGTTGGCGGCCATCGTGGTGTTGTGCATCATGATTCTGCCCTACATCGTGAATGTGTCCACCACCGCCTTAGACGCCGTGCCCAAAGAATATGAAGAAGGCTCGCTGGCCTTAGGCGCCACCGAAACCGAAACCTACTTCAAGATTTCGGTCCGCGCCGCCAGCAGCGGCATTGCCACCGCCGCTGTGCAGGGCATCGGGCGTGCGCTAGGCGAAGCCATGGCCATCATCATGGTGGCTGGCAACGTGGCCAACATGCCCGACCTGTTCGGTTCGGTGCGTTTCCTGACCACTGCCATCGTGTCTGAGATGTCTTACGCATCCTACGGCAGCCTCCACCGCGAAGCGTTGTTTTCCATCGGTTTGGTGCTGTTCATTTTCATCCTCATCGTGAACATCATCTTGAACATCATTGCCCGCCGGGAGGTGAAGTAGCATGGATAACAAAATGTCCACCAGCCGCAAGGTAAAGTGGGGCATCATGAAGGGGCTGGTGTATTTCAGCGGCGCCCTGGTGTGCCTTTTGCTAGCAGCCATCATCGGCTACATCTTCTTCCGCGGCATCCCCGGCATTACCGCCGAATTCCTGAGCACGCAAAGCAGTTACGTACATGACACCATCGGCATTCTGCCCAACATCTTGAACACCTTATACATTGTCATTTTGGCCATGGTGATTGTTATCCCCTTAGGCGTAGGCGCCGCGGTGTACCTGAACGAATACGCCACCAACAAAAAGCTGGTGCGCCTTATCGGATTTGCCGTGGAAACCCTGACAGGCATCCCCAGCGTTATCTTCGGCTTGGTGGACATGCTGTTCTTCATCCAGCTGTTGGGCTTGCAAGCAGGCATCCTTGCCGGCGGCCTTACCTTGGTGGTAATGGTTCTGCCCACCATCATTTCCAACACCTTGGAAAGCCTGAAGACCGTGCCTGCCGCCTACCGCGAAGGTTCGCTGGCCTTAGGCAGCGGCAAGTGGCACATGGTGCGCACCGTGGTGCTGCCCAATTCCATTGACGGCATTGTGACCGGCTGCATCTTGGCTGTAGGCCGCATAGTAGGCGAATCCGCCGCGCTGCTGTATACCGCCGGGTTCGGCCTGATCTTGAACAGTTTCATGGGCGCCCTGCAGTCTTCCAGCGCCACCCTTACCGTGGCCCTGTATGTGTACGCCACCGAACGCGGCCAAATTGACGTGGCGTTTTCCGTGGCAACCATCCTGATGATCATTACGTTCCTGCTGAATTTGCTGGCAAACCTTGCCGCAAACAAACTGAAGCCCAAGGAGGCCTAAATGCCGAACACCTTCGAAGTCGAAAACCTTAACCTGTGGTACGGCAACCACCATGCCCTGCATGACATTTGCATGGGCATCCCCAACAACCAAGTGACCGCCCTTATCGGTCCTTCCGGTTGTGGCAAGTCCACGTTCCTGAAGGTGCTCAACCGCATGCAGGACCTGGTGGACAGCGTGCGCATTGAAGGCAAAGTCCTGCTGCACGACGAAGACATCTACGATCCCAAGTGCGACGTGACCCAGCTGCGCAAGCGCGTGGGCATGGTGTTCCAGAAGGCAAACCCCTTCCCCATGAGCATCTTCGACAACGTAGCTTACGGCCCGAAGGTTCATGGCGTGCGTGACAAGGCCGAACTGGAACATATTGTGGAAGAGTCCCTGCGCGGCGCCGCCTTGTGGGACGAAGTGAAGGACCGCCTGAAGCGCAACGCCTTGGGTCTTTCCGGCGGCCAGCAGCAGCGTCTATGCATAGCCCGCGCCTTAGCCGTGAAGCCTGAAGTGCTGCTTCTGGACGAGTCCACCAGCGCTTTGGATCCCATCTCCACCGGCCAGATTGAAGAGCTGGTGGGCGTGCTGAAGCAGGACTACACCTTGGCCATGGTTACCCACAACATGCAGCAGGCACAGCGCGTTGGCGACAAATGCGCGTTCTTCCTGTTAGGCGACCTGGTAGAGTTCGGCGAAACGCAGCAGATCTTCGAAGATCCGCACGACGAGCGCACCGCCGACTACGTTTCCGGTCACTTCGGCTAAGCAGCAATCGGTTGCATCCGGACACCCGGGGCTCTTCGGAGTCCCGGGTGTTTTTGTTCGCCGTGAATTTCGCAAGGGGGGCTGCGGTGGAATATTTGGACCGGCTTGCCTAAGCCACTAGTCCTAGGTT
>JAUNIP010000011.1 GCA_030523425.1 Coriobacteriia bacterium | reverse complement strand
AAGGCTGCCAAGGAAGCCGAAGCCGCTGCTGCGGAAGCTGCCGAAGCTGCGCCCGAGGCTGAGGCCGAGGCCGTTGAGCCTGCAGCCGAAGCTGCCAAGGCCACCGAGGCTGCCGAATAGCGCGTGCCAGCAAGGTGAGTGAAGCCGGCCCTTCGGGGCCGGTTTTTTTAGTGCAAACCGAAGGACGGGGTAGGGGATGGACACACCCGGCTCCGTGTCGTTTGACAGCCGCTAAAAAGGCGTGTATCTTAGCAACCCGCGTCTCTTGAAGAGGCGTTTGTTTTCGTGTGCGCAGCAGCTGAGCGCACAGGAAAGGTGAAAGATCGGGCCTGCTTTAGCCTGCCGGCTCGTAAGTAATGAAGGAGCATGAATGCCTACTATTAACCAACTGGTCCGCAAGGGCCGCAAGCAGACGGCGGACAAGTCCAAGACGCCGGCTTTGAAGGGCAACCCGCAAAAGCGCGGCGTGTGCACCCGCGTGTACACCACCACGCCGAAGAAGCCGAATTCCGCGCTGCGCAAGGTATGCCGTGTCCGCTTGGTCAACGGCATGGAAGTGACCGCCTACATTCCGGGCGAAGGTCACAACCTGCAGGAGCACTCCATGGTGCTCATCCGCGGCGGTCGTGTTAAGGACCTGCCCGGTGTTCGCTACAAGGTCATCCGCGCCGCGCTAGACTGCGCCGCTGTAGACAAGCGTCGCCAGGCCCGCAGCCGCTATGGCGCTAAGCGTCCCAAGTAAGAAGTAACCGTTAAGTCGCGCGGGCTTTTGGCCTAATGGGCAAGAAGGGCTTGCCTGGAAGCGCGCAGGAACAAAGGAGAAATGAATGCCGCGTCGTGCAGCAGCCATCCGCCGCGAAGTGCAGCCGGATGCAAAGTACAACAACCGTTTGGTCACTCAGCTGATCAACAAAATCTTGCTTGATGGCAAGAAGTCCATCGCCGAAGACATCGTCTACGGCGCCTTCGACATGATTGAGGAAAAGACCGGTTCTGATCCTCTGACCGTGTTCAAGAAGGCCATGGACAACGTTCGTCCCACCTTGGAAGTCAAGCCTAAGCGTGTGGGTGGCGCCACCTACCAGGTGCCCATGGAAGTCAATTCCCGCCGTGCCACCACGTTGGCCATCCGTTGGATTGTGGACTTTTCCCGCAAGCGCAAGGAACACACCATGAAGCAGCGTCTGGCCGCCGAAATCATGGATGCCGCCGAAAACACCGGCGCTTCCGTGAAGCGTCGCGAAGACCTGTACAAGATGGCCGAGTCCAACCGCGCCTTCTCCCATTATCGTTTCTAAGGGCAGGTAAAACTCATGGCTAAAATAACCCTGCAGGATACGCGCAACATCGGTATCATGGCCCACATCGACGCGGGCAAGACTACCACCACCGAGCGCATCCTTTATTACACGGGCAAGACCCACAAGATTGGCGAAGTCCATGACGGTGCGGCCACCATGGACTGGATGGTCCAGGAACAGGAACGCGGCGTGACCATTACCGCCGCCGCCACCACCTGCTTCTGGAACTACCCCGGTGGCGCCGCCGATGGCAAGCCGTATCGCTTCCAGATCATCGATACTCCCGGCCACGTGGACTTCACGGCCGAAGTGGAGCGCTCCCTGCGCGTTTTGGACGGCGCGGTGGCTGTGTTCGACGCCGTTGCCGGCGTGCAGCCCCAGTCCGAAACCGTGTGGCGCCAGGCCGAACGCTACGGCGTTCCCCGCATCGCCTTCATCAATAAGTATGACCGCGTGGGTGCGGACTTCTTCCATGCCATCCAGACCATGCGTGACCGCTTAGGCGCCAACGCCGTGGCCGCCCAGATTCCCATGGGCGCCGAAGACAAGTTCTGGGGCGTGGTTGACCTGGTCACCATGACCGCATGGGACTTCAAGGCCGACGAAAAGGGCATGACCTATCCCGAACCCATGGATGCCATCCCGGCCGAATTCATGGAAGACGCCGAACTGTACCGCCAAGAACTGATGGACGCCGCCGCCGACTGCGACGACGACCTGATGGAAAAGGTGCTGATGGACGAAGAGGTCAGCGTCGAGGAACTGAAGGCCGCGCTGCGCAAGGGCGTGTGCGAATGCAAGGTGAACCCGGTGTTCGTGGGCTCTGCCTACAAGAACAAGGGCGTGCAGGAACTGCTTGACGCCGTGGTCGACTACATGCCTTCGCCGCTGGACGTTCCTGCCATCAAGGGTATCAACCCTGAAACCGACGAAGAGACCGAGCGTCCTTCCGATCCCAAGGCACCCTTTAGCGCCCTGGCTTTCAAGATTATGACCGACCCCTTCGTGGGCAAGCTCACCTACCTGCGCGTGTATTCCGGCACGCTGGATTCCGGCTCTTATGCCCACAACGCGTCCAAAGACAAAAAGGAACGCATCGGCCGCTTGCTGCAGATGCACTCCAACCAGCGCGTTGACATCGATTCGTGCTCTGCGGGCGACATTGTTGCCGTGGTGGGCCTGAAGAACACCTCTACCGGCGACACGCTGTGCGACGAAAACGCCCCGGTCATCCTGGAATCCATGGAATTCGCCGACCCGGTTATCGACATTGCCATCGAGCCGAAGACCAAGGCCGAACAGGACAAGATGAGCATCGCGCTGCAGAAGTTGGCCGAAGAAGACCCCACGTTCCGCGTTTCCACCAACCAGGAAACCGGTCAGACCATCATCGCCGGCATGGGCGAACTCCACCTGGAAATCATCGTGGACCGTCTGCTGCGTGAATTCAAGGTGGAAGCCAACGTGGGCAAGCCCCAGGTTGCCTACCGCGAAACGGCCACCACGCCCGCCTTGAACGTGCAGGGCAAGTTTGTGCGCCAGTCCGGTGGCCATGGCCAATATGGCGACTGCGTCATCAACATGTACCCGCAGGAAGCCGGCAAGGGCTACGAATTCGAGAACAAGATTGTGGGCGGTGTCATCCCCAAGGAATACATTCCCGCTGTGGACAAGGGCATCCAGGAAGCGCTGAACGCCGGCGTGCTGGCGGGTTTCCCGGTAGAAGCGGTGCGCATCGAACTCATCGACGGTTCCTACCACGACGTGGACTCTTCCGAAGCGGCCTTCAAGGTGGCGGGCTCTATGGCCATCAAGGCGGCTTTGAAGAAGGGCAACCCCTGCATCTTGGAGCCGGTCATGGACGTGGAAATTGAAACGCCCGATGAGTACACGGGCTTCGTGATGGGTGACATTCCTTCCCGTCGCGGCATGATCCAAGGCCAAGAAAAGCGTGGCAACGCAACCATCGTCAGCGCGAAGGTTCCGCTGAGCAACATGTTCGGCTATGCTACCGACCTGCGTTCCGGCACTCAGGGCCGCGCTTCGTACACCATGCAATTTGGCAGCTATGAACGCGTGCCCAAAAATATTCAAGACGAAATCATCAGCAAGGCTGGCGGAAGCGCATCTTAGGCGCACGCTAATTATTGGAGGTAATGCAAGTGGCTAATCAAAAGATTCGCATCCGCTTGAAGGGGTACGACCATGAGATCGTGGATCAGTCCACCAAGCTCATCGTCGACACCGCTCAGAAGACGGGTGCCAAGGTTTCCGGCCCCATCCCGCTGCCCACAGAGCGCAACCTGTATTGCGTGGTCAAGGGCCCCCATGTTGACAAGGACTCCCGTGAGCAGTTCGAGATGCGCACGCACAAGCGCCTGATTGACATCTTGGAGCCCACCCCGAACACGGTGGATTCCCTGATGCGCCTTGACCTGCCGGCTGGTGTCGACATCGAGATCAAGCTGTAAGGAGGCGCCCACTATGATTAATGCAATCTATGGCAAGAAGATCGGCATGACCCAGATCTTCAACGACAAGGACGAACTGATCCCCGTGACGGTTATCCAGGCCGAACCCAACAAGGTGTGCCAGGTGAAGACCGCCGACACCGACGGCTACGAAGCCGTGCAGATGGGCTTTGGCACCATCAAGGAGCACAAGGTGAACAAGCCCATGGCGGGTCACTTCGCCAAGCAGGGCACCCAGCCCACCCGTTACCTGCGCGAAGTGCGCGTGGAAAACGCTTCTGAGTACAGCGTGGGTGACGAAATGACCGTGGCTGCGTTTGCCGACGTGAAGAAGGTTGACGTGACCGGCACTTCCAAGGGCAAGGGCTTCGCCGGCGTCATGAAGCGCTACGGCTTCGGCGGCGGCCCGGGCGGCCATGGTGCCCACTTCCACCGTGCACCGGGTTCTGTGGGCCAATGCGCCACGCCGTCCCGCGTGTTCAAGGGCCTGCGCCTTCCGGGGCACATGGGCTGCGACACCGTGACCACCAAGAACCTGGAGCTGGTGCGCGTAGACGAAGACCAGAACCTGATCATCGTGAAGGGCGCTGTGCCGGGCGGCAAGAACGGCATCGTGCGCGTTCGCATGGCTTAAGTAACTAAGGAGCTTAGAAACTATGGCAACTATTGATATCAAAGACGCAACCGGGAAGGCCGCCGGCACTGCCGAACTTTCCGACGCCGTCTTCGGCATTGAGCCGAATATGCATGTGATGCATACGGCTGTGCGTGTCCAGCGCGCTTCGTGGCGTCAGGGCACGTCTAACACGCTTACGCGCGGCAAGGTGCGCGGCGGCGGCCGCAAGCCGTGGCGCCAAAAGGGCACCGGCCGTGCTCGCCAGGGCACCATCCGTGCTCCCCAATGGCGTGGCGGCGGCACCGTGTTCGGCCCGCACCCGCGTTCTTACGAACTGAAGATGAACAAGAAGGAAGTCAAGCTGGCCATGCGTTCTGCGCTTTCTGCCAAGCTGGCTGACGACGAGCTGGTGATTGTGGAAGACTTCACCTTCGAAAAGCCCTCCACCAAGCAGGCGGTGGCCATTCTGAAGGCGTTGGAACTGGAAGGCAAGCGCATCACGTTGGTTATCCCCGATGATGCCATCGACACCTTCCTTTCCTTCCGCAACATCCCCGAGGTGTACATCATCCCGGCTACCTGCATCAACACCTACGACTTCATCGACAACAAGAAGCTTGTTGTGACCGTTGAGTCTCTGAAGCATATCCAGGAGGTGCTTGCATAATGAAGGATCCTCGCGAGATTATCATCCGCCCGGTCATCACCGAGCGCAGCTACGACGTGATGGAGGAAGGCGTGTACACCTTCGAGGTGGCCAAGGACGCCAACAAGATTGAGATCGCCAAGGCCATTGAGACCATCTTCAGCGTTGATGTGGTGAAGGTGAACACGCTGAACGTGAAGGCTAAGCCGAAGCGCCGCGGCGTGCATGCCGGGTTCACGCGTACTTGGAAGAAGGCCATGATTACGGTGGCCGAAGGGCAGACTATCGAGATCTTCGGCTAACGTTGCTGCTATCTTCCTGGGCTGTGCGCTTCCCGGGATGTGTGTGGGAACACCCGCTTCACTGCTTAAGACCCTCCGCTTACTGAACTGCACCCCGGAACTTGGACTTAGAAAAGAAAGTTCGAGTTTCGGAGGTGCAGTTTTGGTGAAATGGGGACGTAGCACTTTTCACATTTTCTGGTTCGTGCACCAAGTTGCAGCTGACACATGAAAATGTGAAAAGTGCTACGTCCCCATTTCACCCCATTTCACCGTCAGGGGTGTCGTGCTCGTTGCGCTTCGCACAACATGGCTTTTTGTTTGTGGGGTTTATGAAAAACTGACTGGGCGGTCAAAAAAATGGCGGCTTTTCTTGATTGTAGGGTACACTGGGTTCAAAACTGACCGCATAGTCAAAAAAAGGAGCTTGTGTGACTGATCAACTTGCGTTTGTGGATGTGCGGGGGCTTTCGCTTCGTACTCCTATGGATTATGTGTATAGGGATGTTAGCTTTAGCGTGCCTAAGGGTAAGGCTTGCGCGTTGTTTGCTTCTGAGGGTAGCGGCAAGACGGCGTTGATGCTTTCGTTGTGCGGGCGCATGAAATATCAGGGCGGGCAGGCGCGCGTGGGCGGTCTTGATGTTAAGAAGAATGCTGCTAAGGTGCGTAACCTGAGCGCTGTTACCATCATTCATCGCGTGAACGACGTTCCTGAAAACCTTCCTATTGCTGACATTGTGGCTGCTGAAATGCAGTTGGTGGGGAAGAAGTCGGGGCGCGCGGCGGTTGCGGACTACCTTGCGCAATGGGATATGCAGGACTATGCGAAGGAGTCTTACCGTGGCTTGGAAGCCAATGAAAGGTTGCTTTTCAACATCATGTTGGCATGTGCGGGCGACCCGGCGTTGTTGCTGGTGGACGACATCCAGATGGGTGTTACCCAGCATCGGTCTATTGACTGGGTGCACCGGTTGCGTGATATGAGCGAACAACGGGGCATGACTGTTTTGTTCGCTACGGGCGAATATGACATTGCCAAGCATGCTCACGGCGTGGTCGTGTTGTCCCAGCGGGCCGAAGATCAGCGTCAGGCTGTGCTTGCCGACCAAGGGGACGGCGCGCTGTGCCCGGTGTTCGGTGCAGGTAACGGTGTGCGCTTGGACGGACAGGGGGAATAAGCTATGAAGTCACCATTCACAGGAATTCGTTCCGCCCTGCTTGAAGCTAAAAACCTGAAGTCCAACGGCTGGAAGATGTTCAGCGTGTGTGCCGTAGCGCTGATTCCCCTAATTTACGCAGGGCTGTTCTTGCTGGCCTTCCTTGACCCTTACGGCAACCTTTCCAATGTTCCCGCAGCGGTGGTGAACCTGGATGCGGGCGCTACGATTGATGGCGAAGTGCGCAATGTGGGCACCGAACTGTGCGATTCGTTGGTGGAAGCCAACGCGAACGCCGAAGAGGGGCAGGCTACAGGCTATGACTGGGTGTTTTTGGACAGCGTTGACGAAGCACGCACGGGCCTGGAAGACGGCACCTACTACATGGAAATGGTCATTCCGGAAAACTTCAGCGCCAGCATAGCTTCGGCTGACAGCAGCGCGCCGCAAAAGGCCGAACTGGACGTGCATTTCAACCCCTCCACCAATCTGATCGCCCAAACGGTGGGCTCTTCCATGGTCACCAAGATCAGGGCGGAACTGAACGAAAAGGTGGGGAAGAGCTATTACGAGAATATCTTCCTTTCCTTAAGCGATGCCAGCAGCAGCTTGGAAGACGCCGTGGACGGGTCCAAGGAACTGCAAGACGGTCTGACCAGCGCATACGATGGCAGCAACACCATCACGGTGAACCTGGGCACGCTGACCGACGGCGCCGCCGAACTGAATTCCGGCTTGGTGACGCTTACCAGCGGCGCCGGGCAGGTTGATTCCGGCGCCGAACAGCTGCAGTCGGGTGCCACTGCGTTGGACAGCGGCCTGGATTCGCTTGCTTCGGGTGCCACCACGCTGCGTTATGGCATTGCTGCCTTAGGCGATGGAACCTCTTCTTTGGATAACGGCCTGATAGCGCTGAATTCTGGCGCGGCGGCGCTGTATAGCGGCATGCAGTCGCTTTCTGCGGGCGCTGAAAGCCTGGATACGGGGCTGGTCAGCCTTTCTGCGGGCGCCACGGAACTCAGCGAAGGCTTGGGTACGTTAAGCGACGGCAGCGCTTCGTTGGCCGCGGGCACCCAGCAACTGGTTGACAACTCCGGCGCGCTTGCCAGCGGGGCTGGCGAAATCAGCGGCGGGCTGGGGCAGCTGGTGGGCAACAACGATGCCTTGAACGGCGGCGCGGCCGAACTTTCCGGCGGTCTTTCGCAGCTTCAGGCCGGCAGCGCCCAATACACCCAAACCATCGAAGGCGCCATGGAAGCGCTTTCGGCTGATATGGATGTGGACAGCGCCAAGGGCGCCTATGCCGCTGCTTTAAGCGACTACACCATGGCCGTGGTGGCCTATGGGCCCACCAGCGCCGAAGCGGCGGCAGCGCTTGATTCCCTGAACGCCGCGGTCACGCGGCTGGGGGAGGTTTCGGGAAATGCTGGCGCCTACCAGGCGCTAGGCACGGCCGATGCGGGCTTCGCCCAGATTAACGATGGCATTTCCAGCGCCGCAGCGGGTGCTTCGTCCCTGGCCGACGGCGTTTCCAGCTACACGGCGGGCGCTTCGGCCTTGGCGGGCGGTGCTGCTCAGCTGAACAGCGGCGTGGCGGCTGCCGTTTCGGGCATTTCCAGCGTCAACAGCGGCGCGGCTTCCGTTGCCGGCGGGGCCGCTTCGGCCAAAGACGGCTCTGACCAGCTGGCAAGCGGTTTGGAAAGCGCCAGCGCCGGCGCTTCGCAGGTGAATGCGGGCGCGGCAAGCGCGTTGGACGGCTCTAAACAGTTGGCAGAGGGCCTGGGCAGCGCTTCGGCAGGTTCGGCGGCGTTGGTTGCCGGCACCGCCAGTGCGCTTACGGGCGTAACCCAGCTGGAGGCAGGCGCATTTTCTGCCAAGGACGGCAGCGGCCAAATTAGCGCCGGCGCGGCAACGCTGAAATACGGCACGGCTTCGCTGTACAGCGGCGCCCAAAGCGCTTCTAGCGGCGCTTCCCAGCTGCACAGCGGCGCCAGCCAACTGCGCGACGGCTCCGGCGAATTGACCAGCGGCCTTTCCACAGCTGCTGACGGGTCCGCCACGCTGTATGACGGTCTGAAGGATGGCCAAACCCAGATTGCCGAAAGCAGCGCAAACGGCAGCGCCAAGTCCGAAATGATGAGTGCCCCCGTTACTGCTAACGGCTCAAACCAAACAGGCGAAAGCATCACCCAGGTGCGCAACTACGGCACCGGCTTCGCTCCGTACTTCATTGGGCTGAGCATGTGGGTAGGCTGCCTGATGATCACCTTCTTAATCCGTTCGTTGAACGACCGCATCCTTATGAGCAACGCCAGCTCCTTTTCGGCGGTGCTTTCCAGCTATCTGCCCATGGCCGGCATCGCCATCATTCAGGTGCTCATTTTGCTGCTGCTTATCCAATTCGGGCTGGGCTTCACGGTGAACTTCCCCTTGGAGTATTACCTGTTCGGCCTGCTGACGGCGCTGACGTTCGTGGCCATAGCGCAGTTCTTCCGCGCCGCCTTCGGCACGGCGGGCTTGGTGGTATTGGTGGTGTTGCTGATGCTGCAGCTGTGTACCGCCGCAGGCACCTTCCCCATTGAAGCGGAACTGCCCATCTTCAACGTGCTGAACCCCGTGCTTCCCCTGACCTATGTGGTGAAGGGCTTCCGCGTGGCCATGTGCGGTTTGAGCCCCGGCTACATGGCGGTGCCGTTTGTGGTCATGGCGCTGTTCATGGTAGGGTTCTTGGCGCTTTCCACGCTGCTTGCCATGAAGCGCCGCAAGGCCACGCTCGACGTCATGTATCCCAAGATCCAGATGGCCGGCTAAGGCGGGCTGCTATGGGTGCGCGCACAACAGCGAAAGCGAAGGCAACGCGGCAGGCGCTGCTAGAAGCCGGCGCGAAGGTCATCGGTGCGAAGGGATACGCTTCTGCTACCATGGACGACATAGTCAAGGAGGCCGGCGTTTCCAAGGGCCTGGCGTATTACCACTTCAAGAACAAGGCAGCGATGGCCGCCTGCGTGATGGAAGATCAGTTGGAAGGCTTTCTGGCGCAGCTGGAACAGGTGGCGGATTGCAGTCAAGGCGGGCTGGCCGCCCTGGAGGCCATGGGCAGCGCGTTTGCCCATTTCGCGTGCGAAAACCAGCCAGTGGCGCGCTTTTTGGCTAGCGAAATGTCGCTGACCACGGGGAATATGATCGGGTTCATAAACAGCTACGAAAAGCGCCTGATAGACCTTTTGGCGTCTTGCATCCAACGCGGCATAGCCGAAGGCGGCGTAGACCCAAACACCGACGTGGAGTTTCATGCGGTGGCCATGCTAGGGGCCGTGCTTACCACGGCGCTGTATTTCTTGGACATTCAAAACGACGAAGGAGGCGTGCGCTTGGCGTCGTCGTCGCGCAACTTGGCCGAGGACGAATTTGCGGCGCTGGTTGCGCAATTCGCCCGCAGAACGTACGCGATAGCCTGATACAATAGGTGCCTAACAGACCAGGCACGGCCGTGCATGTGTGCGGTGGCCGCTTTTGAACAGAGGAATTTCTCATGAAGGTTATATCCAAGCCGCTGCAGGACGGCCATGTGTGGTTGGAGGCCTTGGCCACCGCCAAGGAAGTCGATCAGGCGTTCAACAAGGCTCACATCCGCTTTGCCAACCAGATGGGGTGGCGTCCGCAAGAAGGCAAGACGGTGGCCCAGGTGGCCGAAGAAAAAATGGGCATCAAGGATTTGGATTCCATCGTGGCGGATTACGTGGTGGAATACCTGGGGCCTTTCGCCATAGACAAGCGCGGCATCACGCCTGCTTGCCCGGCGGACCCGGTGCCTATGGGCCCGCTGGTGCGCGGCAAGGAATTCCCGTTCCGCATTACCATTCTGCCCAAGCCCAGCTATGAACTGGAATCATATGAGCCGGTGGAAATCACCGCGCCGAAGATGGAAGTGACCGATGATCAGGTGGAGCAGTCGGTAACACAGATGATCAGCGGTTTCGCCCAGTACGTAAAGCTTGACGAGAACCGCCCCGTGGCCTTAGGCGACTCGGTGTTGCTGAAGATGGATACGTCCATGAACGGCGCACCGCTTCCCAACATGACCTTCGAAAGCCGCCCGTACGTCACAGGGGAAAACTACATGCCCGCGGGCTTCGACGACAACCTGGTGGGTATGATGCCGGGCGAAACCAAAAGCTTCACCTTCCAGGCCCCCGACTTCAACGATGCCGGCGAAACCGAAATGGTCCCGGTGAACTGCACGGTCACGGTGAAAGAGCTTCAGCAATCCCAGATGCCCGAATTGACCGACGAATGGGTGAAGCGCTTCATGCCGGGCTTCGATTCTGCCGACCAACTGCGCAGCAGCGTGCGCGCCCGGCTTGAAAGCCAGGCTGCCTTCCAGCAGCGCGACGTGCTGCAGCAGCTTGCCGGCGAAAAGCTGGGGGACCGTTTCAAGGGATCCATCCCCGACGAGCTCTACGAAGCCATGATGAAGAACATGCGTGACGCCATGACCAGGGAATTGGCCCAGCAAGGCACGTCGTTGGAGGATTACACCAAGGAAATGGGCGGCGAGCAGCAGATGACCATGATGATGATGATGCAGGTCCGCCAAAACATGGCCCAGGGCTTTGCGCTTGACGCCTTGTTCGCGCACGAAGGCTTGCAGGTGACATCCGAAGACATAGACCAGGTGTGCCGTTCGCTGAACCCCCAAAACCCTAAGGCCATCCGCGAAGAAATGGAAACGTCCGGACGCAACTACATCCTGAAGGAATCCGCCGCGCGCCTGAAGGCTGCCAACTGGGCGGTCGATCACGCCATCATCACTTACGCGTAAGTTTCAAAAAAATAGTTCTTGATTACCTGCCGAATTGCAGGTAAACTATGCATTTGCGTCTGACGTTTCCGAATGGATACGCCCGGATGCGTGGGAAAACGGCGTCGGTACGGTTCGTCCTCATGCGACCGTACGCGGCTATCGCGGACCCAGTAATAGTAACAGGGTTTCCGGTGTGCGGTGAGGCGCGCGAGCGGGAATCCGCAAAAGGGCAAGCGCGTTTCGCAGCGCGGGGGAAGTCCTCCAACCTGCAAAAACGCGCGATAAGCCCAAGGAAGGAACAAGAATGGGAGTTAAGCAATACAAGCCGACCAGTCCTGGTCGACGCTTCCAGACGGTTTCGGACTTTGCCGAAATCACCACGGACAAGCCGGAGAAGTCGCTGCTTGCACCGCTTTCCAAGAAAGCCGGTCGCAACTGCTACGGCCGCGTTACCACCCGCCATCAGGGCGGCGGCAACAAGCGCCGTTATCGCATCATCGACTTCAAGCGCAACAAAGACGGGGTGCCCGCTAAGGTGGCCACCGTCGAGTACGACCCCAACCGCACGGCTCGCATCGCCCTGCTGCATTACGTGGACGGCGAAAAGCGCTACATCCTGCATCCCAAGGGCTTGCAGGTAGGCGACACCGTGGTCAGCGGTCCCGATGCCGACATCAAGCCTGGCAATGCTCTGCCTTTGGCCAACATCCCCGTGGGTACGTTGATCCACGCCGTGGAACTGCAGCCTGGCAAGGGCGCTGCGTTGGCCCGCTCTGCCGGCACCAGCATTCAGCTGATGGGCAAGGAAGGCAAGTATGCCATTTTGCGCATGCCCTCTTCTGAAATGCGTCGCGTTCTGCTTACCTGCCGCGCCACTGTGGGCGAAGTGGGCAACGCCGAACACTCAAACATCAAGATCGGCAAGGCTGGTCGCAAGCGTTGGATGGGCGTTCGTCCTACCGTTCGTGGTACGGTTATGAACCCGGTTGACCACCCCCATGGCGGCGGCGAAGGCAAGAACAAGTCCGCCGGCCGTCACCCGGTCACCCCATGGGGTGTTCCCACCAAGGGCCATCGTACGCGTAACCCGAAGAAGAGCACCAACCGCCTGATCATTCGTCGTCGCAAGAAGTAGCGCGGAAACGTTAGGAGTAACCAGTGAGCAGAAGTTTGAAAAAAGGTCCTTTCGTTGAGCCGCGTCTTCTAAGCCGCATTGAGGCTATGAACGCAGCAGGCGAAAAGGAAGTCGTCAAAACCTGGTCCCGTGCCAGCACCATCTTCCCGGACATGGTGGGTCACACCATTGCCGTGCATGATGGCCGCAAGCACGTGCCGGTGTATGTAACTGAATCCATGGTCGGCCACAAGCTGGGCGAATTCGCCCCGACCCGCACGTTCAAGGGTCATTCCGCCGACAAGGGCAAGCGATAAGAAGGGGAGTGAAACATGGAAGCAAGAGCAATTAGTCGCTACGTCCGCGTATCGCCCCGCAAGGCCCGCATCGTTATCAATCTGATTCGTGGCAAGTCTGTCGAAGCTGCGCGTGAAACCTTGTTGTTCACCAACCGCGCCGTGGCAGAAGACGTGCTGAAGACGCTGAATTCCGCCGTGGCAAACGCCGAAGACCAGCATCATGTTGGCGCCGAGTCCCTGTATGTGAAGACGTGCTATGTGGACGAAGGCCCCACCATGAAGCGCATCCGTCCGCGTGCGAAGGGCTCTGCGTCGCGCATCAACAAGCGCATGAGCCACATTACTGTCATCGTTGCAACCCGAGAGGAGGCATAAGCCATGGGTCAGAAGGTTAGCCCTACCGGTTTCCGCCTGGGTATCACCGAAGATTGGCGCAGCCGCTGGTACGCCGGCAAAGACTACGCCAAGACGTTGGAAAACGACCGGGCAATCCGCGCGTTTTTGGATGATTACCTGGCTCGCGCCGCTGTCTCCCGCGTAGAGATCGAGCGCGCCGGCGACAAGATCAAAGTCATCATCACCACGGCCCGCCCCGGCGTGGTCATTGGCAAGAAGGGCGCAGAAATTGACCAGCTGCGCAAGAAGTTGGAAACGGTGGCCAACGGCCCGGTTTCCGTGGAAGTCATCGAAATCAAGCGTCCCGAACTTGACGCTGTGCTGATTGCCCAGTCCGTGGCTGAGCAGCTGGAAGGCCGTGTGGCTTTCCGCCGCGCCATGCGCCGTGCGGTCCAGTCCGCCATCAAAAGCGGTGCCAAGGGCATCAAGATTCAGTGCTCGGGCCGTTTGGGCGGCGCCGAAATGTGCCGTCGCGAGTGGTATCACGAAGGCCGTGTGCCCCTGCACACCCTGCGTGCCAAGATCGACTACGGTTTCGCCACCGCAGCCACCCAGATGGGCTCCATCGGCGTCCAGGTGTGGGTGTATCACGGCGACGTTCTGCCGGGCCAAAAGGCTCCCCAGCCGGCTTTGGAAGGCAGCTCGCGTCCGGAACGTCCCCGTCGCAACAATCGTAACGAGAGGGGGGCAAGGTAAATGCTAGTACCTAAACGTGTAAAGCACCGCAAGGTGCAGCGTGGCTCCATGAAGGGTAAGGCCAAGGGCGGCACCCGTCTGAACCACGGCTCTTATGGCATCCAGGCCTTAGAGGCTTCCTGGATTACCAACCGTCAAATTGAGGCTGCCCGTGTTGCCATGACCAGGCACATGAAGCGTGGCGGCAAGGTGTGGATCACCATCTTCCCCGACAAGCCCATCACGTCTAAGCCTGCTGAAACCCGCATGGGTTCGGGCAAGGGCAACCCTGAAGGCTGGGTGGCCGTTGTGAAGCCTGGTCGCATCATGTTCGAGATCGACGGCGTTGATGACGAAACTGCCCGCGAGGCTTTGCGCCTGGCAATCAACAAGTTGCCCATCAAGTGCAAGATCGTCACGCGCGAAACGGAGGGGCAGAACTAATGAAGCCAGCAGAAATTCGTGAGCTTTCCGCAGAAGATCTGCAGGAAAAGCTGAAAGAAGCCCGCGCAGAGCTGTTCAACCTGCGCTTCCAGATGGCAACCAGCCAGCTTGACAACACGGCTCGTGTGAAGCAGGTCAAGAAGGACATCGCTCGCATCCAGACCGAGATGCGCGCACGCGAACTGAGCGCATAGGTAAAGGTAGGTAGACAATGAGCGAACAGCGTAATTCCCGTAAGGTGCGCCAAGGCGTTGTCGTCAGCGCCACCAACGATAAGACCATCGTTGTGCAGGTTGAGCAGCGCAAGCCGCACCCGGTTTACAAGAAGATGATGACCAGCACCAAGAAGTTCCACGCGCATGACGAGAACAACGAAGCCGGTGTTGGCGACACCGTCACCATCATGGAGACCCGCCCGATGTCCAAGCTGAAGCGTTGGCGTCTCCTGCAGATTGTTGAAAGGGCCAAGTAGGTTTGCGGTTTTCGCACAACCTATGCGAAGAAAGTAGGGTATAGCAATGATTCAGATGCAATCCATGCTGTCAGTGGCCGACAACTCCGGCGCCCGCAAGGTGCAGTGCATCAAGGTTCTGGGCGGCAGCAAGCGCCGCTATGCAGGACTTGGCGATGTCATCATCTGCAGCGTCAAGGAAGCAATGCCTAACGGCAATGTGAAGAAGGGCGATGTCGTCCGCTGCGTTGTCGTGCGCACGAAGAAGGAAAACCGTCGTGCTGACGGCAGCTACATCAAGTTTGACCAGAACGCCGCCGTTTTGATCGATGCCACCGGCAACCCCCGCGGCACCCGCATCTTCGGGCCCGTGGCGCGCGAGCTGCGTGACAAGAAGTACATGAAAATTGTGTCTCTGGCACCGGAAACGCTGTAGGGAGGTGTGAACTAAAATGGCAAAGATGCATGTCAGGAAAGGCGACAAGGTTCGCATTCTAGCTGGCAAGGACAAGGGCAAGGAAGGCGAAATCCTTCGCAGCCTGCCGCAGTCCCAGCGCGTTGTGGTGGAAGGCTGCAACATGATGAAGAAGGCCCAGCGCCCGACTCAGCAAAACCAGCAGGGTGGCATCACCACCATGGAAGCTCCCCTTCACGTGTCCAACGTTATGCTGGTGTGCCCCCACTGCAAGGAAGCTACGCGCCTGGCCAAGAAGCGCGTAGACGGCAAGCGCGTGCGCGTTTGCAAGAAGTGCGGCAAAGACATCGATTAATCGTAAGGTTCAACCACGGTGCTTAGGGCTAAGGCCACAGGCACCGTGGTAATTCATGGCCCTTTCAGGAACACCTGAAGGGACGCAGGGTCGGAAATCCTGCGTTTAATTCATCGAAAGAAGGTAAACACAATGACTATTCCCCGCCTTAAGGAAAAGTACCGCAACGAAATTGCCCCCAAGCTCAAGGAAGATCTGAGCATCGCGAATGTGAACCAGATTCCCCGCTTGGAAAAGATCGTGGTGAACATGGGCGTCGGTGGCGCTGCTTCTGATTCGAAGCTGTTAGATGCCGCCATGAACGACATGCGCGTCATCACCGGCCAGCAGCCCTGCATCACCCGTGCCCGTAAGTCCATCGCCAGCTTCCATGTGCGCGAAGGTCAGCCCATCGGCTGCAAGGTCACCCTGCGCGGCGACCGTATGTGGGAATTCTTGGATCGCCTGCTGGCAACCGCGTTGCCCCGCGTGCGCGACTTCCGTGGCATTTCGCCTACCAGTTTTGACGGCCGCGGCAATTATTCCCTAGGCGTCACCGAGCAGCTGATCTTCCCGGAAATCGAATACGACAAGATCGACCGCACCCGCGGCATGGACATCACGTTTGTCACCACTGCCGAAGATGATGCCAGCGCCAAGGCGCTGCTGGTTGCCTTGGGCTTCCCGTTCAAGAACAACTAAGCAAAAAGGCATCATTCGCTTGAAACGGTGCCCGTTTTGCGGTATCGTTTCGTTGTTTGCGCTTTATCTGTAATTGCACAGATTAAGAAGTAGAAAGAAGGAACTGCATGGCTAAGAAATCGATGATCGCCAAAGCGAAGCGCGAGCCGAAGTTCTCGACTCGCCAGCACAATCGCTGCAGCCGTTGCGGCCGTCCCCGCGCTTACTACCGTAAGTTCGGCCTGTGCCGTATCTGCGTGCGCGAATTGGCTAGCAAAGGCGAACTGCCCGGCGTGACCAAAGCTTCCTGGTAGGACGCTAGTTACGCACAAGGGTGTGTCCTCGATGCAGGCGTTGGCGCTAAGGGCGCACGCGAACCGCATCGATGAGGCTCATCACGGACCAAAGGAGAAAACACATGAGCATGACCGATCCCATTGCGGATATGCTTACGAGAATTCGTAATGCACAGACCGCCGGCAAGCAGACGGTTTCCATGCCGTCAAGCAAGAAGCTTGTCGAAATTGCTCGCATCATTGACCAGGAAGGCTATGTTGCGGGCTATCAGGTAGAGGAAGGCGAGCCCCGCGCTACGCTGACCATCACCTTGAAGTACGGCGAAAAGAAAGCCAAGGCCATCAAGGGCATTAAGCGTGTTTCCAAGCCTGGCCTGCGTATTTACGCCGGCAAGGACGAACTGCCCCGCGTGCTGGGCGGTTTGGGCACGGCTATTATTTCAACGTCTAAGGGTGTTCTGACCGACCGCGACGCGCGCAAAGCCGGCGTCGGCGGCGAAGTCATCGCCTATATTTGGTAGGAAGGAAGGGATTCAATATGTCTCGTATTGGCAAATTGCCCATCACCGTTCCTGCCGGGGTTGATGTGACCATCGAAGGAACCACCGTCACGGTGAAAGGCCCCAAGGGCGAACTGACCCGCACCCTTTCCCCGCTGATGACCATTTCCCAGGACGGCCCCGTTATCAGCGTCACGCGCGCAGATGACAGCCGCGAAGCCCGCAGCCAACATGGCCTGTCCCGCACCCTTATCGCCAACATGGTGGAAGGCGTGGAAAAGGGCTTTTCCAAGAAGCTGCAGCTGGTCGGCGTGGGTTACCGTGCCGCGCTGAAGGGCAAGGACCTGGAACTGCAGCTGGGTTATTCCCACCCTGTTGCGGTGAAGTGCCCCGAAGGCATCACCTTCGAAGTTCCCACCCAGACCGAAATCGTGGTGTCGGGTTCTTCCAAGGAACAGGTTGGCCAGGTTGCTGCCAACATCCGCGCATGGCGCAAGCCTGAACCCTACAAGGGCAAGGGTATCCGTTACGAAGGCGAAGTTGTCCGCCGCAAGCTGGGCAAGGCCGCCAAGGGCGACTAGTGAAAGGTAAGGAGTAGCTATGAACAAACTGCAGAAAAAGCAAGCAGCTCTTAGCCGTCGCCATCGCCGCGTCCGCGCTAAGATTTCCGGTACCGCGCAGCGTCCGCGCTTGTGCGTCACCCGTTCCAACAACAACATCTACGTCCAGGTCATCGACGACGTGGCCGGCATCACGCTGTGCGGCGCTTCCACGTTAGGCCCCGACTTCAAGGCCACCGGCAAAAGCGGTGCAAACATTGAAGGCGCTGCCGAAATGGGTACCATCATTGCGAAGAAGGCCCTAGACAAGGGCATCGAAACCGTGGTGTTCGACCGCGGCGGCAACATCTATCACGGCCGCGTGAAGGCCCTGGCAGAAGCGGCTCGCGAAGCCGGCTTGAAGTTCTAGAAGGGATTTGGTTGTCTTATGGCCAGAAACAATAAGCAAGAGAACGCCGGAGCCCCCGAACTCCAGGAGCGTGTAGTCTATATCAACCGCGTTGCCAAGACCGTCAAAGGCGGCCGCCGCATGGCGCTGACCGCTCTGGTGGTCGTAGGCGATGGCAACGGCAATGTGGGCGTTGGCATGGGTAAGTCCCAAGAAGTGCCTAACGCCATCCGCAAGGGCACCGAAGATGCCAAGAAGAACATGTTCCATGTCACCCTTACGGCCGACAAAACCCTGCCCCATGAAATAATGGGCGAATTCGGCGCAGGCCGCGTTCTGCTGAAGCCTGCTGTTCCTGGTACCGGCATTATTACCGGTGGCCCGGTGCGCGCGCTGATGGAGCTTGCGGGTGTTGAAAACGTCATCGCTAAGTCTTTGGGCACCAACAACGCCATGAACATTGTGAAGGCTGCCGCTGAAGGCCTGAAGCAGATGGAAAGCCCCGAAGCTGTTGCGCAGCGCCGCGGCATCACCGTTGGCCACATGTTCGGCAAGAAGGAGGCTTAAGCACATGACTGAAGCAAAGAAGTCTTTGCGTGTGACGCAGGTCCACAGCGCCATCGGCCGCAAGGCCGATCAGGGCAAAACCCTGAAGGCCATGGGTCTTGGCAAAATCGGCCGCACCGTTGAATTGGTTGACAATCCCAGCGTGCGCGGCATGATCTTCAAGGTGAAGCATCTGGTGGAAGTGGAAGAAATTTAGGCTTTCCCTGTTATTCACTATTAGGTATAATGTGCTAGCTGGCGCGCCAAAGGGTGCGCCGCTGGCATGTTTTAGGAAGTTTGCTGACGGCGAGCTGTCAGCAGGGGGAGCACCAAACCCCTGAAAGCGAAAGGAAATAAAACATGGAATTGAAGGATTTGAAGCCCAACCCGGGCTCCACCCATTCCCGCAAGCGCGTGGGCCGCGGCAACGCCAGCGGCACCGGCAAAACCGCCGGTCGTGGCATGAACGGCCAGAAGTCCCGTGCTGGTGGCGGCAAGCGTCCCGGCTTTGAAGGCGGCCAGACCCCCTTGGCCCGTCGTCTGCCGAAGCTGCCCGGTTTCCGCAACATCAACCGTGTGGAATATGTGCCTGTCAACGTTTCCCGCTTGGAAGAAAAGTTTGAAGCGGGCGATGTGGTGAATGGCGAAACCTTGGTGGAAAAGGGCATCATCAAGCATGCAGACGCCCTGGTCAAGGTTCTGGGCGACGGTGAGATCACTAAGGCCCTCACCGTGTCGGTGGATAAGGTGTCCGCTTCTGCTCAGGCTAAGATTGAAGCAGCTGGAGGAAAGGTTGAAACGCCTTGCTAAGTGCAATTGTCGATGCGTTCAAGGTTAAGGAGCTCAGGAACAAAATCCTGTTCACCTTGGCCATTTTGGCACTGTATCGCTTGGGAGCCTACATCCCGGTGCCCGGCATCCCCTTCCATGAGTTCGCCACGTCCTTCCAGGATTCTGGCGTTGCCATGAGCATGCTGGACCTGTTCACCGGCGGTGCTCTTTCCAACTTCTCGGTGTTTTCTCTGGGCATCATGCCCTACATCACCGCGTCCATCATCATGCAGCTGATGCAGGGCGTTATCCCTGCTGTCGGCAGGTGGGCCAAGGAAGGCGAAACCGGCCGGCGTCGCATCACTCAGATCACCCGTTACCTTACGCTGGTTCTGGGCCTTATCAACGCCATCGGTTATCTGCTGCTGTTCCAGTCTTCCACCTACGGCGTGGTCTTCTCCGATGCGGTGCCGCATTGGCTGACCAGCGTTCTTATTGTGTTCACGTTGGTGGCTGGCACGGCCTTCATCATGTGGATGGGCGAACTTATCACCCAGCGCGGTGTGGGCAACGGCATGTCGCTGATCATCTTTGTCAGCATCGTGTCCCGCGTGCCTTCGGCCATCTTCTCGTCCATCAACCTGACGGGCTCTGATTTGGGCATGGGCATTGCTGTCACGGTGCTCATTCTGGTTGTGGTGCTGGCGTGCATCCCCGCCATCATCTTCGTGGAGCGTGCGCAGCGCCGCATCCCGGTCAACTACGCCAAGCGCATGCAGGGTCGCAGGCAGATGGGCGGCCAGAGCACCTACATTCCTCTGAAGGTGAACTCCGCGGGCGTTATCCCCATCATCTTCGCAAGCTGCATCATCTACTTCCCGGCTCAGTTGGCCGCCATCTTCAACGTGGATTGGCTGACCTGGTTCGCGAACGTAATTTCCACCGGTTGGGTCAACTGGATCTTGAACATGGCCCTTATCGTGGCGTTTGCTTACTTCTACACCTCCATGGTGTTCAACCCGGAAGAAACGTCTGACCAGCTGCGTAAGCAGGGCGGTTACATCCCCGGCATTCGTCCTGGGTCTGCCACGGTTACCTACATCAAAAACGTTATCAGGCGCGTGACGCTGCCCGGTGGCCTGTTCATCGCTGCCATCGCCGTCATTCCGTCCATCCTGTTCTACTTCACGGGTAACCAGCTTATCCAGGCATTTGGCGGCACGTCCATCCTGATCATGATTGGCGTTGCGCTTGACACCATGACCAAGGTGGAATCCCAGCTGAAGATGTACAACTACGACGGCTTCTTCAAGTAGCGGTCGTAACGAAAGGAACTACCAATATGAATATCGTATTGCTGGGCGCACCTGGTGCCGGTAAGGGCACCCAGGCTGCGAAACTGGTTGAGGAATTCAACCTGCCCCACATTTCCACGGGAGACATGCTGCGTGCCGCCGTGAAGGCCGGCACCGAACTGGGCAAGAAGGCGAAGTCTTACATGGACGCCGGTAACCTGGTGCCTGACGAGGTCATCATCGGCCTTGTCATCGAGCGCTTGGCCGAACCTGACACCCAGGTGGGCTTCATTTTGGACGGCTTCCCGCGCACCACGGCCCAGGCTGTGGCGCTTGATGCCGAACTTGCCAAGCTGGAGCGCCCCTTAGACGCCGCCTTGCTTATCGACGTGGACCCTGAAGTCATCGTGCGCCGCCTGACCGCGCGCCGCATGTGCCGCGACTGCGGCTACATTGGCTCTGCGGCAGACGCCGTGTGCCCGAAGTGCGCAGGCGAAATGTATCAGCGCGACGACGACAACGAAGCTACGGTGCGCAATCGCTTGGATGTGTACGACAAGTCCACGTCTCCGCTGGTTGATTACTATCGCGGGTGCGATGTGTTGGTGTCCATCGACGGCGACCGCGACCCGAACGTGGTATATGCCGATGTGAAGCAGGCTCTGACCGCCTAAGCTTCGCACTGTTTCGCTTTGCCAGAAGGGGGCCTCACGGCCCCCTTCTTCTTATATAATTATTGGGTTATGCCAACAGTGGGTGAGAACATACGGTATGTCTATGACACCACGTTCCAGGGGAAACGGGAACGGGTGCTGCACTATGTGATTCGCCTGGGCATCATCTTCGCGGTGGCTTTGGCGCTAGAAGTGCTGCTGTTCAACATGAACTTCTTCCTTTCAGCGGGCTACCAGGAAGTTTCTATGAACAGCAACCTGGAACTGCGGCAGGACTCCGACGGCCATTACCTGTTCACGGAAGTGGACAATTCTGTGGAGTTTGGCAACCTGAACACCGAAGTGAAGGATGTGTACCTGGATTTCGACAGCACGCAGCCCGCGCAGGAGCTGACCCTGAAGATCAACTTCACCGACGAAGCGCATAAAACCTATTTCGATTCCACGGAATACACGGTGGGCATTCCCGAGGTTTCGGTTTCCACCTGCGTGGACGAAAGCAAGTACGTGAATTTGACCACGTCGGGCGTGGTGCAAAGCCTGCGCATTGAGCTGGTGGACAAAGACGGCTTGTCCTACCCGGTGAAGATTGACGGCATTTCCATCAATAAGCCCCATCCGTTCAGTTTCAACTTCCTGCGGTTTGCGGTGGTGCTGGCCTTGCTGTTGCTGGCGTATGCGTTCCGCCCGAAATCTTCCCTGTACCGCCTGTTCGTGGTGGACCACCCCGGTGCCAGCAAGGCTGTTATTGTGGTTTCGGTGGTGGTGGAGGCCTTCTTGGTTTCGGGGTATGTGTTCTATGGCGCCAACCTTGTGGGCGTGGCCACCGAAAGCTACAACTATGGCGCGTGGGACGGCGTCAGTGTGGCCAATTCTTATGAGGTGGGCGGCGAAAACGCCCAGCAGTATGCCGAATTGGCACAGTCCATGGCGCACGGGCACCTGTACTTGGAGCAGCAGCCGCCCCAGTGGCTGCAAGACATGGAAGACCCCTACGACAAGGGTGCGCGCGACGAGTTACAAAAGGAAACCGGTGAATCGTATCTGTTTGACGTGGCCTATTACGACGGGCACTACTACGTGTATTTCGGCGTGGTGCCCTGCGTGTTGTTCTATCTGCCGTATTATATGCTTGCCGGCAGCAATTTCCCCACGGCCTTAGGTGTGTTGGCCATGCTGGTGGCCTTCATAGTGGGCTGCGCGGCGCTGCTGGACCGTTTTGCGCGCTACCACTTCAAGCGTGTGAGCCTGGGGCTGTACCTGCTGCTGCAGATTCCGCTGGTCATGTGCTGCGGCATTCTGTATTTGGCGAAGTTCCCCACGTTTTATTCGCTGCCCATAGCGTGTGCCCTGGCGTTTTCGGTATGGGGCCTGTACTTCTGGATGAAGGGGCGCTCCAGCGAAAAACCCTTCGGATGGTATTTCGCAGGTTCGCTGTGCATGGCGCTGGTGCTGGGGTGCCGCCCCACGCTGATGGTGTTTTCGCTGGTGGCCTTCCCGCTGTTTTGGCGCACCTACATTACGAAAAAACGCCTGTTCACCAAGCGCGGCGCGCTTGAGTTCAGCTGCCTGGTGGCGCCGTATGTGCTGGTGGCCGCCGGCATCATGGCGTACAACTACGCGCGCTTCGGCAGCCTGACCGACTTCGGCGCCAATTACAACCTAACGGTGAACGACATGACCAAGCGCGGCATGAACCTAGGCCGCTTGGCCCCAGCGCTGTTCGCGTACTTCCTGCAGCCGCCTAACGTAGTGGGGGTGTTCCCCTTCCTGCAGGCGGTGGATTTCCAAACCACCTACATGGGTCAAACCATCAAAGAAGTCACGTTCGGCGGCATCTTCGCCTGCCTGCCCATGCTGTGGACGTTAGCCTTCGCGCCGAAGATCCTGAAGCTGCGCGTGCGGCAGCGTTCCACCCACACCGTGGCGGCCGTGGTGGGTATTCTGCTGGCAAGCGGGGTGGTGGTGGCGGTGTTAGACGCCCAGGTGGCGGGCATTCTGCAGCGCTATTACGCCGACTTCAGCTTTATGTTTTTGGCCAGCGTGGTGCTGCTGGTGTTCATTGCCAACGAAAATTTGCCTGATGGATCGAAGCTTAAAGATGCGCTGATGAAGGTATTGATTGCATTGGTTGGTATCAGTGTGCTGTACAGCGTGCTACTATGCTTTGTACCGGAGGTGGGTTGGTATTCGGATGTGTATCCGTGGGCGTACCAAAGCCTGATAGAAGCTGTCCAATTCTGGACGTAGGAACTGGCCGCGCGGGCTGCGCGGGGGGAAAGGAAACGGGAATGGCTATCGATCTTATTATCGTTGACAATTACGAGGAGCTCAGCCAGCGGGCGGCCGACATTATCGCGTCGTGCGTGGAGGCTGACCCTGCCTGCACCTTGGGGTTAGCCACGGGCACTTCGCCCATAGGGCTGTACGCCAAGCTGGTGGAAAAGTGCCAGGCAGGCGAAATAAGCTTCAAGGACGTGACCACGTTCAACTTAGACGAATACCGCGGCTTGAACCCTGAACACAACCAGAGCTATCGGTATTTCATGAACCACCACCTGTTTGACAAGGTGGACATCAACAAGGAAGCCACCCACGTGCCCGACGGGGCCGATCCGGATGCCGAACACGCCTGCGCCATCTACGAGCAGCTGATTGAGCGCAACGGCGGCATAGATTTGCAGCTGTTGGGCCTAGGCCACAACGGGCATATCGGCTTCAACGAACCGCAGGATGACTTCCCCGCGAAAACGCACCTGGTGCAGCTGACGCAGCGCACCATCGAAGCGAACAGCCGCTTGTTCGATTCCATAGACGACGTGCCGCGCGAAGCCTACACCATGGGTATTGGCACCATCATGGCGGCCCGGTCCATTTTGTTGGTGGCCACCGGCTCCAGCAAGGCGCAGATTGTCCACGATGTAATGTATGGCCTGGTCACCCCGCAGGTGCCGGCGTCTATTCTGAAGTTCCATCCCAACGTGACCATCATTGTGGACAAGGAAGCAGGTGCGCTATGCCAGCAGTAAGCAAGGTTGTAGGCGGCTTTGTTTTCACCGGCGAAGGCTTCGCCCCGGCAGATGTGTGCATAAACGACGCGGCTATTGCCGAAGCGGCCGGCGAAGGCCAGGTTGTTGACGCTGCAGGGTGTTATGTGATTCCCGGCCTGGTGGACCTGCACTTCCACGGCGCCGCCGGGGCTGACATAAGCGATGGCAGCTTGGAAGGCCTGCATGCCATGGGCGCTTACGAGGCATCCCGCGGCGTGACGGCCATCTGCCCGGCCACCATGACGCTGTCCGAAGAAATTCTGACCGCCGCGCTTACCAGCGCCGCTGCGTATGTGCCCGCAGGCAACGAAGCGGACCTGGTGGGCGTGAACCTGGAAGGGCCCTTCATTTCGCCTGACAAGGTGGGGGCGCAAAACCCCGAATACGTGCGCTTGGCCACGGTGGAAGAATTTCGCCGCCTGCAGCAAGCCGCGGGCGGCCTGGTGAAGCTGATAGATTTGGCCCCCGAAGAAGAAGGCGCGCTGGAGTTCATAGAGCAGCTTTCGGGTGAAGTGCGCATTTCGCTGGCTCACAACTGCACCGACTATGACACTGCCGCCAAGGCGTTCGAGCTGGGCGCGCGCCACCTGACCCACCTGTACAACGCCATGCCGGGCATGCACCACCGCAAGCCCGGTCCCATTCCGGCAGCTGCAGAGCGCACCGATGTGACGGCAGAGATTATCGCTGATGGCATCCACATCCATCCTTCCATGGTGCGCTTGGCTTTCAACCTGTTCGGCGACGACCGCATGATTTTGATCAGCGACACGCTGCGCGCGGTGGGCCTAGGCAACGGCGTGTACGATTTGGGCGGCCAAGACGTCACGGTGGACGGTTATGTGGCCACCATAGAAAACGGTGCCTTAGCGGGTTCGGTGAGCGACCTGATGCGCTGCTTGTACGTGGCGGTAACGCAGATGGGCATCCCGCTGGTAAGCGCTGTGAAGGCCGCCAGTGCCAACCCCGCGCGTGCGCTAGGCATTGCCGATGCGTACGGCAGCCTGAACCCCGGCCATGTGGCCAACGTGGTGCTGCTAGACAAAGAAACCTTAGAGCTGAAACAAGTAATCCTGCGCGGACAAGCGCTGTAAGGCTGCATCACGGGCGTGCGGCGCCCGGTGGCAAGGTCTTATTCCAGGTACAAAGAAGGCCCTCCGCAGAGGGCCTTCTTGTTGCTGGTTGCGGGCGGGCGCTACTTTATTTCGGGGAGGCTGGCGGCGGCTACGGATTGGCCTACGCGACGCATCATTTCGTCGGGCAGGGTTACGTTCACCTGAGCTGCCAGCTCGGGATATTCTTCGCCCAGGATGCGGTTGCATTCGCTGATGATCAGGTCGCCGCCTACGCCGGATGCCACGCGGCCCATGATCATCATGGTCTGGATGTTGTAGAACTGGCTGTACAGCACGGTGGTGTAGGCCAGATACGACCCGATGGAGCGGAAGATGTCTAGCGCGCCAGCGTGTCCTTCGTTGGACTTCGCCTGCACCACTTTCAGCTTTTCGGCGGGGGACAGGCTGGGGTCAAGGTCTATGCCGGCAGCGGGGGCCAACTTGATCACGGCGTCTTGGCTGAAGTACTTGCAGCCCACGCCGAAATCGCCGGACCATTCGTCTTGCATGGCGGCAGGGGACAGGTCTACCGGCGCGAAGGCCAGTTCATTGATCCAGCCCAACACGTTGCCTTCGGCGTTCACATAACCCACAGCTTCGGACGTGCCCATGGCAATGCCCAAGATCTCGCCTTTCTTGGTGCCCATGAAGCCTGCCAGAGCGGCCACGTCGCCGTCGTTAGATACTACGGTGGGCACGTTGCCAATTTCAGCGGCGGCGCGGTCGTAGATGGTTTTCACCTCTTCGCGGCGCTCGCGCGGCACCTTGATGAACAGAGAAGCCACCATGGGCGCGTTGCCCACAAACGTGCCGGCCGAAGAAATGCCTATGGCGTCTACGCGGGGCATCTTGGAAGCGGCGGTCTTGAACGCGGTTACAATTTCGTTGAAGTGGTAGTCCGGGTCTTCGGTAACCTTGGGGAACCACACCACTTCTTCGGAATACACCGCTTCGCCGTCTATGACCGCGGAAACCTTGCGGTCGGAACCGCCGGCGTCAAAGCCTATGCGGCAGCCGTCCATGTGCCCGCCAATGGCCTGCACCACTTCGTTGGCGGCGGGGAAGTCCGCTTCGGTGCAGCACACCACTTCCAGCGGCTTTTCGTACACGTCGCCTACAAAGCCGTAGTCGAAGGCGCGCTCGCCTTCGGGGGAATATGCGGCGGCCAGCTTCGCGGCCACGTCATTGCACCCGCACACGTACACGCGGAAGCCGCCGATGCTCCACAGCTGAAACTTCACCAGGCGCTCCACGTAACGGAAGTCCGCCTCGGCGAATTCACCGCCGCGGATGAAGCTTTCGCGCACGGAGATCTTGCCGTCTTCGCGCTCCACCGCAATCTTGATGGGCTGCGTGGCGCCCTTCAAGTATTCCTGCATCCACACGCCGAAGGGGATGAAATCTTTGTCGAGTACGGGGGTGTTCTTGATGTCAAATTCAATGCCCAGGTAGTTCATGCGGTTTCCTTTCTGTGGTTGCATGCCTATTCGGCGGCTTCTAGGATTTCGGTCAGCGTGCGTTCGGTCATGGACAGGGCGCGCGGCACGTGGAAGGGGCCCTTGAAGGTGGAACCCTTGGTGGAGGGCATGGTGGGCAGCCCGTCGCGGCGCAGGTATCCGTACCATTCGCCGTATTCGGGGTCGGCGAAGTGCTGCTTGCAGTAATCCACGGTGCGCAAAAGCCAGTTCAGGAAGTATTCGTCGCCCGTGTCTTTGTAGGCCTTGGAAGCAGCAATCATGATTTCGTTGTGGGGCCACCACAGCTTCATGTCGTGCTCGTAGGCTTCGGTGGGCAGGCCCTTGCAGTCTATGAAGTACAGCAGTCCGCCGTATTCTTCGTCCCAGCCGGCTTCGATGGCCTGGCGGAAGATGGCTTCGGCGGCTTGGTGCATGGCTTTGTCGTTGCGGTAGTTCGCTTCGTCCATCACAAACCAGCTGCATTCAATGTCATGCCCGGGGTTCACTACGCGCCCGGCGGTGTAGTCCAGTTCGGGCGTGCCGTCCGGCGCCACGCTTTCCAGCGTGCAGCCCAGTTCCGGGTGGTAGTGCAGGTTGATGATGGCGTCGGTGCATTCCTTTGAGCGCTGGTCGTATTCGGCCGTGTTGGCGGGGTCTACGCGGCGCATGATGCCGATGATGTTCAAGAAGATCATCGGGTCGGCCAGCGCGCGGCCCGTGCGGGTTTCGGCGATGGTTTTCGGGCCCATGCCCGTGGGGTCCTCAATGCGGCCGTTGTTCAGGTCGTAGATTAGGTTGTAGGCCCGGCGTGCCCGTTCCAGGTACACTTTTTCGCCGGTCAGCCCGTAATATTCCGCGTTGGCGATGGCGTAGAAGCCTTCGGAAAAGCAGTAGCGGCGCTGGCGCAGCGGCTTGCCGTCCGCCGTCACTGTGAAGTACAGGCGTCCGCCCGCTTCGTGGTTGATGCAGTGGTCCTCCAAGAAGTCCAGACAGCTTTTCGCGGCGGCCATCCATTCGGGCTTTTCGCCGTACAGGCGGCACAAATGCGAAAAAGTCCAGGCGCATCGGCCCTGCATCCACACGCTTTTGTCCGTGGAATACACGTTGCCGGCGCGGTCCAGGCAGGTGTACACGCCGCCGTGTTCGGCGTCCATGCCGTGTTCCAGCCAAAACTGGATGCAGGCGTCAAGCTCTGCGCGAATCCAGTCGCGCACCTGGGTAAGCTGTTCGGTGGTTTCAGCAGTCATGGTGCCTCCTAACTATGAATGCGTTTCGCGCGTTGCTATTCGCGAATGGGCGCGTCGGCGTCCATCAGGTTGGCGCGCTTCAGAATTTCCACGATGTGGGCCACGTCTTCGCCTTCCAAGGCTTGCACAGGTTCGCGCATTTGGTTGGAATTGAACACGCCCATCTGCCACAGCGCCGTCTTGAAGGCACCCACGCCGGCACCGAAGCCCACGGTGGCCTTCACGTAGCGTGTAAGGTACATCAGGCGCGCGCAGTAATCCTGGATTTCGCGGACCTTTTCCCAGTCGCCGGCCTGGTAGGCGCGCCACTGCTCCACGTATTTTGCGGGAACCAGGTTGGCCAGGCCCGGCACGCTGCCGTCGGCGCCGCTTAGGTATGCGCCGTCAACCACAACTTCGTGGCCGGTGAACAAGCGCAGGGGGTGTCCGGCGTCTTCGTTTTGCAGGCACAGCCACCTGAAGTTCACGTCGTCGCCGGAAGAGTCCTTCACGCCCTGCAGCACGCCGTCGCGACCCAAGCGCACCAACATGGTGGGATCAAGCTTGGTATGCACGCACACGGGCAGGTCGTAGGCGAACAGGGGCAGGTCGGTGTATTCGCGAATGGCGCGGAAGTGCCGCTCGGTTTCCTTCGGGCCGCCTAAGGCGTAGAAGGGCGCGGTTGCCACCAAGGCGTCCACGCCGAAGCTTGAGGCGCGCTTAGCCTGGTCAACAACGCGAAGGGTTTCCATATCGATGATGCCGGCCATCACCGGCACCCGTCCGTTCACAATGGCAACGGCCTCCATCAAGATGTGATAGCGCTGCGCGTCGGTCAGAAACGCCACTTCGCCGCTGGAACCCAAGAAGAACAGACCATCGACGCCTGCATTTATCATGCGGTTGATAGTATTGGTGAAAGCGTCCAGATCCAGCGTCTTTTCTTTGGTAAGCGGTATGACCACCGGAGGGATAACGCCTTTGAATTTTGAACAATCGATACTGCAATCCATCTTGAACCCCTTTACTGAAAACACTGAGAAACCCGTTGGTTTCACATGGGAAAAGTATACGACAGATAGCCTAATGTGATGGGGAGGTATTGGGGTTTAAGGGCGGATAATGCACGGTATTTCAATCGAAGGCGGTGAAGAACGCGTGCCATTCCGAGCAAGCGGTGTCACGACGCGCGGACGCGGCAAGGCTAAAACCTGCGATAAGTGTGCGAACGCGATAGCCAGCGCCGCCGAAGAATCTATTCCGGAGTTTGAACCGCTTCCGGCGGGTGTGCGCAAGAGCCGTGGCAAGAGCGCTGCGCTGGGGGTTTAGGGCAAAGAAGAGAAGGACATGCAGGCTGGGGCATGTATTTTCGCCTTCGGCGGCGCAACATTTCTAGCGGACCTGCGCGCACGCGCGGCGGAACCGAGGAACCTGCCTGCGGCCGCGAAGCGGCATGTTCGCCGCGGCGATTAGTCACTTTCGTTCAGGAACGGAGAACGGGGGCAGAAACCGCCGGTTTCGGGAGGCTTTCCGCATTCGTGTGCGTTCAGGAACGGAGAAAGGGGGCTTCGCGCTTCGCGGTGCGCGGCGCTACGCGGTGACAAAAGGAAGCGAACAGCGCTGACCTGGTGTTTCCCGCACGCCACCGGCGGGAAACCCCCGCTACTTCGCTTGCGGCCGCCGCCGCCCCGCGCGCGCAGGCTGCCTTTTAGGGCTTTCTCCGTTCCTGAACGAAGCCTGCTGCCGGAAACCGGTCCAGCGCCCCGCACAGGGCGCCTTTCTCCGTTCCTGAACGCAAGCGGGTGCCCGGGGCGGCAGGGAAGCGCAAAAGCGGGCTCAGCCGCGGTCATGGTCTGCGACGGCAGCGTGCACTCCGACGGCTACGGCGCAGAAGTCTTGTTCAACGCCGTCTGCCCTGCCCTGTGGGTGAACCAGTAATCGGGAATTTTCTGCTTTCGCCGCTAGGCCGCCAAGGCCCCGCGGCAAAATGCCCTTGCCTAACGGGAACGGTCTATGCTTCTGAGCAGACCTCTCCACTCCGGCGGCTTCGCCGCCTCCGGTCGAGGTGACACGTGCGCGCGTTTTGCGCCTCCGGTCGAGGTGACACGTGCGCGCGTTTTGCGCCCCGGTCTGAATGGCGGATTCAACAAAAACCCCGAAGGCACTGCCTTCGGGGTTTTCGGATGCGGCTGGGAAACCAGTCTAGTTGCCTTTGCCTAGGTCGGGGTGCAAAAGCGAAGGAGCTGCGCCTAGCAGCAGCTTGGTGTAGGGGTCCTTCGGGTTGTTGAACACTTGCTCGGACGTGCCGCGCTCAACCGCCATGCCCTTGTTCATGACAATGATGCGGTCGGAAATGTAGCGGATGGTCTGAATGTCATGGCTGATGAACACCATGGCAAGGTTCAGTTCCTTCTTCAGGTCCATCAGCAGGTTCAGAATCTGCGCGCGCACGGAAACGTCCAAGGCCGAAGTGGGCTCGTCGGCGATGATGGCGTCGGGCTGCAAGGCCAAGGCGCGCGCGATGGCAACACGCTGGCGCTGGCCGCCGGACATCTGCCCGGGCAGGGCTTCCAAGCACGAAGTGGGCAGGCCCACCATGTGGATAAGCTCTAGCACGCGGGCTTTGCGTTCCTGGTCGGTGCCAACCTTGTGCACCACCAGGGGGTCAAGCAGCTGGTCTTGCACGCTCATGCGGGCGTTCAGGGCTGTTGCCGGGTCTTGGAATACCACGCTGATTACGCGGCCGATGGCCTTGCGGTCGGCGGCCGTGCGCTTGGTCACGTCGCGGCCCTTGAAGTACACCTTGCCTTCGGTGGGCGCTTGCAGGCCGCACATCACGTTGGCGGTGGTGGACTTGCCGCAGCCCGATTCGCCCACGATGCCGATGGTTTCGCCCGGCATCAGCTTGATGGTCAGGCCGCGCACGGCCTGCACCTTGTTGGGATGCAGAAGCGAACCAGTGCGCGTCTTGAACGTCACCTTCACGTTGTCTAAGAAGATGATGGGTTCGCGGCCGTCGTCCGGCGTGTCGTCGGGCACGCTTTCGGTGGGCTCAGGGATGGCAGCCAAAGCGTCTAACACTTCGCGGGAAGAATTCGTGGGCTTGGCATACAACTCTTCGGCTTCAGCGGTGTCCAGGTCGGTGGCAGCTTCGGCTTCCACGGTCAATACCTGCTCTAATTCCTTATCGGTAGACATTACTGAACACCTCCCTTCACCAAGGGCTCAAGTCCGATGCGTGCCAGCTCTTCGTCAGGCAGCTCGGCGTAGTAGTGGTCGGTGCCTTCCAGGCGCTTCATGATGGGCTCTTCGGTGGAAACCAAATCCGGATGGCTGGAGCGCGGACGGAAGCGGTCGCCTTCGGGGAAATCCTTCGGCGAAGGCACCGAACCGGGCACCTGGTGCAGGCGGTCGCCGCCGGCTTCGATGGACAGCACGCTGCCCAAAAGGCCGCGGGTGTATTCGTGGATGGGGTTGGTCATGATTTCCTTCACGGGGCCCTGCTCCACAACCTGGCCGGCATACATAACGGTGATGGAATTGGCCACCTGGGCCACCAAGGCAAGGTCGTGGCTGACAAACACCATGGCGAAGCCCAGTTCGTGCTGCAGCTTGTTCAGCAGGTCCACAACCTGCTTTTGCACGGTAACGTCCAAGGCGGTGGTGGGCTCATCGGCAATGACCAGCTTGGGGTCACGCGTAAGGGCCATGGCAATCAGCACACGCTGGCGCTGGCCGCCGGAAAGCTCGTGCGGGTAGGAATCCAGCACGCGCTTGGGGTCTAGGCCTACCAATTCCAGCAGCTCTTCGGCCGTGCGGGTGCCGCCGCGCTTGGTCAGCTGCTTGAACTGCGCCTTGATCAGCATGGACGGGTTCAGCGAGCTCAACGCGTCCTGGTAGATCATGGCAATTTCCGTGCCGCGCAGGTCGTTCATCTGCTTGGGCGAAAGCTCCAACAGATTTTGGCCGTTGTACATCACCTTGCCGGTAATGGTGGCGCGGCTGTCGATTAGGCCCATAACGGTCAGGCTGGTAATGGACTTGCCGCAGCCGGATTCGCCCACCAAGCCCATGGTCTGACGCGGACGAACCACGAAGTTGATGTGGTCGACCACGTTCACGTCGCCGTGGCGCGGGAACTTGATGCACAGATCCTGCACTTCCAAAATGGGTTCAGCATCGGTTCGCGCCTCAAAGCGGTCGGTGCGTTGCAGCTCCACTTCGCGCAGGCGGGAAAGACGCTGCTCTAGGGCATCTGCCTGGGCGGCGTAGGCCAGCTTCGGGTCGGCCACCAAGCGGTCGGCTTCGCGGTCGCTGCTCAGGTTGGAATCGCTTGCTTCCAGCGGAGCGCTGGGAGCGGCGGCCATGGCGTCGGTGATGCCTTCGGACAAAATGTTCAGGCACAGCACGGTGATCATGATGGCCAAGCCCGGGAACAGCGCTTGCCACCAACGGCCGGCCAACACGCCGGCACGGGCGTCGGCCAAGATGTTGCCCCACGTAGGCGTGGGCTCAGGAATACCGGCGGAAATGAAGGCCAGCGAAGCCTCGAACACGATGGCGTCGGCCACGCACACCACGGTGAACACCAAAATGGGCGCCAGGCAGTTGCGCATGACGTGCTTCCACAGAATCCACGGGGCGCGGGCGCCGCTGACTATGGCGGCACGCACGTAGTCTTGCCCGTATTCGCTCATAACATTCGCCCGCACCACGCGCGCAATCTGCGGTGCGTACATGATGCCGATGGCTATGATCAGCGAAGGCACCGAACGGCCGGCCACGATAACGATGGTGGCGGCCAAGGCGATGCCGGGGAAGGACATGACAATGTCCATGATGCGCATGATCACTTCGGAAATCCACTTGCGGGCAACAGCGGCAATGCCGCCGATAATGGCGCCGGTGACCAGGGCGAATATGGTGGAACCCAAGCCGATGACCAGCGAATAGCGGGCACCGTACATCATGCGGGACAACACGTCGCGGCCCTTGTCGTCGGTGCCGAACAAGAACATCTGCCCGTCTACCACACCCGGCGCTTGGCGCGCGGTGTAAATGGCCAAGGGGTCGTACGGGGCAATCCACTGGGCACAGATGGCCATCAAGATGATAAGGATCAGGACCACCAGCGAAATGCGGCCGCCCACGCCCATGGCGCGCAGGTGGCGGAAGGTGATCTTCTTGCCGGCTTGCGCTTCCAGCTTCTTGGTTGTGTTTTCTCTTACTTTAACCATATGCCTACACCGTCCTGATTCGCGGATCGATCAGGATATACAGCATATCCACGATGATGTTGATAATGATGAAGGACAGCGCCACGACTAGCACCACGCCCTGCACTAGCAGCACGTAGTTGGAAGTGATGGCCTGCAGGATGGCCATGCCCATGCCGGGCAGGTTGAAGATGACTTCGATGACCACCGCGCCGCCGATGAGGTGCGCAATGCGCAGGCCTAACACGGTCACGGGGGAAATCAGGGCGTTGCGCAGCACGTTGCGGGCAACCACGGTAGCTTTCGGGATGCCGGCGCCAAGGGCGGTGCGCACGTAGTCCTTGTCAAGCTCTTCCACCATGGAAGTGCGGATAACACGCGTCATCTGGCCGATGACCGGCACCGCCAAAGCAATAGACGGCATAGCCATGCGGGCAATCCATCCGCCCGGGTCGGTAAAGAAGTCGGGCAGTTCGCCGGAGGCGGGCAGCACGCCTAAGTTGGAAGAGAACAGCAGGATAAGCAAAACAGCCAACCAGAACGACGGCATGGCGATGAAGATAATCGAAATCACGCGTATCAGTTGGTCAGGCCATTTGTCGCGATACAGGGCCGAAATAACACCCAATATCACAGAAAAGATCAAAGCGATAATCAAGCCGGCGAAGGTAAGTTCCAGCGTAATGGGTAACGCAGAAGCAATCTTTTCGCCTACGCTGGCTTGGCTAGCGCCATAGGTTCCGAAGTCGCCCTGGCACAAACCAATCATGTAGTTGCCGTACTGGACAATCAGCGGATCGCTCAAACCGTGCTCGTCGCGGTATTGCTGAGCCTGTTCTTCGGTGGCATTTTCACCTAATACCGAATATGCCTGGTCAATAGGGGAAAGCGCCATGATGAAGAACACGAGGATGGTGACACCGATTACCATGATAGGCAATGCGATAAGGCGTCGTCCGATGAGCCTTAGCAGGTTGTTCACCTTTCCTCCTTTCGTTTCGAATCATGGGTTGGGACATGTGTCCCAACGTGTGAAGCTAAAAGGGCGAAACCCCTATGGAGCTCCGCCCTTTCGTTGCTAATTGGCGCGCGTAATGCGCTTGCTGGTGCTTACTGAGCGCAGGAGGCGCCGATGAAGACCAGGCCGGTAGTAGCGATAGGCGCAAATCCGGTGATCTTCTTGGGCAGGTAGCCCGTAGCAAGCTTGCGATGGAACAGCGGATACAGCGGCACTTGCTCGGCCAGAAGGTCGAAGCACTTGTTCCACAGTTCCTGCTGAGCGCTGCCGGAGGCAACGCGAGCCTGCTGCATGTAATCCTGCAGCTGGGCCCATTCGGCGGTGTAGTTCCAGCAAGAACGGCCCTGGGTCCAGATGTTGTCGCCATACCACCAAGACATCAGCAGGTCGGGGTCGTTGCCGAAGCAAGTGGGGTCGCCCGGGGTCAGCATGACGTCGTAGGGCAGGATGGAATCAGAAGCGGCCAATTCCTGCCAAGCGATGGTGGTCACGTTCAGCGTGCAAGCGCCGGAGCCTAAAACAGCGTCCAGGTCTTCCTTGATCTGGGCGGACAGGTCCTGCACCCAGTTGTTGTTGCACATAAGCGTGAAGGTCAGGTTGCTCACGCCGGCTTCTGCCAACAGCGACTTCGCCTTTTCGGGGTCGTAGGTGTACACCGTGGCGGCCTGATGGTAGTTGGCATGTTCCTTGGGCAGGAAGCTGGTGATGGCGGTGGCGTTGCCGGCCATGGCGTTGGAAATCAGCTTTTCAACGTTGATGGCATAGTAGAAGGCCTGGCGCACGCGGTAGTCATCAAACGGGGCCTTCTTGGTGTTGAACATCAGGAATGCCTGGTTGAAGCCCTGTACGTATTCGATGGTGGCGCCGGCAGCCGTCAGCTGGTCAACGTTGGCATCGGGCACGCTCTCCATGACCATGACCGAACCCTCTTGCAGAGCGGTGGTACGGGCGGTGGCGTCCTTCAGCACGTCCCAGTGCATCTTGTCAGCCGAGGCCGGGTAAGAACCGTTGTAGTTGGGGTTGGGCAAGAAGTCGATGGCACCGCCTTCGTCGCCGTTGATCTTGTCATACATCCACGGGCCGGAACCGATGGGCATGACCTTCAGGTCGTCAACGGTTTGGGTGGCGGGGAAGATCTTCACGATAGCCAAGCGGCCTTCCAGCAGGTCGGCGAAGGCATACTTCAGGGTCAGGGTGACGGTGGTGTCGTCCTTGGCGGCCACAGAATCAATGAACTCCAGCATGGCGGAGTAAGTGGCGTCAGCCATGTTCAGCTGGAATGCGTTGACAACGTCAGCGGCGGTCACAGCGGTGCCGTCGGAGAACTTAGCGCCGTCGCGCAGGGTGATCTCGTACTGGGTGTCGGAAATCTTCTTCGGGGCTTCCTTGGCCAGGGCGGGATAGGTGGTGTAGTTGTGAAGATCTAGTTCATACAGGCCCTCAAATACATGCCAGATGGCACCGAGCACCAAAGCGGAGCTGTTGCCGATGGGGTTGTAGTTGGTGGAGCTGTACGCAGCGGCGCCGGTCAGGGTGCCGCCCTTGGCGGCCGTTCCGCTGCTGTTGGTGTTTGCGGTGTTGCTGGTGTTGTTAGAGCTGCCGCCACCGCAGGCGGACAGGCCTAAGGCTGCAGCACCGGCGGTGACTGCGCCAGCCGCCACGAAGCTACGACGGCTCAGGGATTTGGCGTTGTCCATAATGGTTCCTCCATTTCCACGGGGTTCCACCCCCGTTATTTGGTTCGTGCATCCGATCACAAACCTAATAGCGGTATTATCCGCTAAACCAGCTGAAAAATAAAGATTCTATGAAATTTTTTTTAACGGTTTGGTAAAGCCTGTTGTCAGCTTGGTGCCGCCGTGCTGCCAGCCCGCTCACCGAACAGGTTTTGTGGCGCGCTCAATGCGCTTTCTTCTTTTGGGCGGGGCGGGTATCATGACTGAACTGGGTTTCGCGCGGGGAAACGCACGGGGGTGTTCCTTTCGCGGGCCTTGCTTTCTAAGATAACGAGAGGAGAACCATGTCCCAGCTGACTGAGATTCGTTGGCATGCCCGGGCCGGGCAGGGTGCGGTCACGGCCGCGAAATTGGTTGCCGACACAGCGCTTGCGCAGGGCGCTTTCATCCAGGCCATGCCCGAATACGGCCCGGAGCGCACGGGCGCGCCCTTGAAGGCATACACGCGTGTGAGCGACGAACCCATAGAAGTGCATAACACTATTACTAATCCGGGCATCGTGGTGGTCCTAGACGAAACGCTGCTTGGCTTGGTAGACCCCACCGAAGGCATGCCGGCCGATGGCACTATCATTCTTAATACCGAAATGAGCGTCGCGGATGCCCGCGCTGCGCTTTCGGCACCTGATTCCATGACGGTTGCGGTGGTAGACGCCACCGGCATTGCGCTTGACACCATCAAGCGCAACATTCCCAACACGCCCATTGTGGGCGCGTTGGCCCGCGTGACGAATGTGGTGCCGGTAGATGCCGTGAAGGAGCGCCTGGTCAGCATGTTCGGCAAGAAGTTTTCGCAGGACATGATTGATGCCAACTTGCACAGCGTGGAGCGGGCCTTTGAGGAGGTGCGTGTTTCATGAAGCCCCATGAAATGGATTACGCCCAGGTAGATGCCTGGAACTACAAGGACATGCCGGAAGGGCTGGCCTGCGAAGCCGGGTCTTCTGCGCGGTATGTGACCGGCGGATGGCGCGCCATGCGCCCGGTGTGGAATGAAGGCGCCTGCAAGAACTGCATGCTGTGCTGGATTGCCTGCCCGGATGTTTCCATTCTGGTGGAAGACGGCCGCATGACCGGCATAGATTACGACCACTGCAAGGGCTGCGGCATCTGCATCCACGAATGCGCGTTCGGCGCGCTAGAGCTTATCCGCGAAGACCAGGCGAAGGAGGCTTAGACCATGGGAACACCGTTTTCTGCCACCGGCAACCAAATGGTTGCCGAAGCCATGCGCCAGGCCAAGCCTGATGTCATGGCCGCATACCCCATCACGCCGCAGACCACCATCGTGGAAACCTTCGCGAAGTTTGTGGCCCAGGGGCGCGTGCATACCGAATTCGTGACCGTGGAATCCGAACATTCCGCGCTTTCGGCCTGCGTGGGCGCCAGCGCTGCCGGCGCGCGTGTGTGCACGGCCACGGCTTCCCAGGGCTTGGCGTATATGTGGGAAGTGCTTCCCATTGCCGCGGGCATGCGCCTGCCCATTGTGATGGCCAACTCCAACCGCGCGCTTTCCGCGCCGCTGACCATCCACGTGGACCATTCCGACATCATGGGCGTGCGCGATTCCGGCTGGATCATCATGTTCGCCGAAACCGCCCAGGAAGCCTATGACAACACGGTCATCTCGTTCAAGATTGCCGAAGACCACCGCGTGCTGCTGCCGGTGCTTACCACCCTTGACGGATTCATCACGTCGCACGCCATGGAAACCTGCGAAATGAACACCGACGAAGAGGTGGCCGCGTTTGTGGGCGACTACCAGCCGCTGTTTGCGCTGCTAGACACCGAACATCCCAACGGCCAGGGCAGCTACACCAACATTGCCGAATTCGTGAAGGGCCGCTTTGCCCTGCGCGCCGCGGTTGACAAGGCGCTGCCGGTGGTGGAAGAACACGGCAAGGCATGGGCGGGCGTTACCGGCCGTCCGTTTGATGTGGTGGACACCTGGGGCACCGAAGACGCCGATTACCTGGTTGTTATTCTGGGGTCGGCCGCGGGCAACTTCCGCCACGTGGCGCGCCAGCTGCGCGCCGAAGGCAAGAAGGTAGGCGTGGTGCGGCCGCGCGTGTATCGGCCGTTCCCGTTAGATGCCGTGGTGGATGCCTGCAAGGGCGCGAAAGCCGTGGCGGTCATGGACCGAAGCGATTCTGTGGGCGGCGTGACCGGCCCGCTTGCGGCCGACACCTTCGCCGCCTTCTACGGCGCGGGGCTGAGTGTTCCCGTGTGCAACTATATTTATGGCTTGGGCGGCGAAGACGTGCCCAACGATATGGTGCGGTTTGTGTATGAGCAGCTTGAGCGCTTGGCGGAAAGCGGCGCTTCGGCTGCGCACTCCGTGTACCTGGGCATGTAAGGGGGACGCTATGGCGAACATCAAAGAACTTTCCCAACGCGCCGAATGCTTGGCCCCGGGGCATCGCCTGTGCGGCGGCTGCGGCGCTTCCATCTGCGTGCGCCAGGTGATGATGGGCGTGCCGGAAGATGCCTACCCGGTGGTGGCCAACGCCACGGGCTGCCTGGAGGTTTCCACCACCATCTACCCGTACAATTCCTGGAAGGTGCCCTTCGTGCACAACGCCTTCGCGAACGCGGGCGCCACGCTTTCCGGCGTGGAGGCGGCGTTTAAGGGCATGCAGCGCGCCGGCAAGATTCCGGCAAGCAAGAAGATGAAGTTCGTGGCCTTCGGCGGCGACGGCGGCACCTACGACATTGGCCTGCAAAGCCTTTCGGGCGCTATGGAGCGCGGGCATGACCTGGTATATGTGTGCTACGACAACGGCGCCTACATGAATACCGGCATCCAGCGCTCTTCGGCCACACCGAAGGGTGCTTGGGCAACCACGGCCGAAGTTGGGAAGGCCCAGCTGGGCAAGATCCAGGTGCGCAAGGACTTAACGTCCATTATTGCCGCCCACGGGGTGCCTTATGTGGCGCAGTCCACGGTGGGTCACTGGAAGGACCTGGTGGCCAAGGCCGAAAAGGCCTTCGCGGCGGACGGCCCTGCGTTCATCAACGTGTTGGCGCCCTGTCCGCGCGGATGGCGCATCAAGTCCGACGAAACGCTGCAGGTGGCCCGCTTGGCGGTAGACACCAAGTTTTGGCCCTTGTTCGAAGTGGAAAACGGCAAGTGGACCTTAACGCCCGTGAAGGAAAAGAACGCCAAGCCTTTGGAGGACTTCCTGCGCCCGCAAGGACGCTTCAAGCATCTGTTTGCCCCCGGAAGCGAAGCCCTGCTGCAGGAAATGAAGGACGACATCGAAGCGTACTGGCGCTACTTGGAAGGCCGCGTGGAGGGTTCAAAGGACCTGTAAGCGCAGGCTGTACGTTGGCCAACAAGAAAGGCGCCCCTGGTGGGGCGCCTTTTCGCATTCCGAGGCCTGCGAGCGGCGGCGGGGCGCCTAACCTAGCACGCGCTCCAGGTAGGCCAGCTTCACACAGCAGGTGAACACGTCCATGGCCTGGGCCAGTTCGGCAACCGGGGGCAGGGAAGGGGCAATGCGCACGTTGGTGTCTTGCGGGTCTTTCCCGTAAGGCCACGTGGCGCCTGCGCTGGTCATAATCACGCCGGCTTCGCGCGCCAGTTCCACGCTGCGCTTGGCGCACCCAAGCGGCGCCTCGAAGCTGATGAAGTAGCCGCCGCGGGGTTTGGTCCAGGTGCCTATGCCGGCTTCGGACAAGCCGGCGGTCAGCCGCTCGTCTACCGTTTCGAACTTCGGCCGCAGCAGCGCGGCGTGCTTTTCCATATGGCTGGCAATGCCGGCGGCGTCTTTCAGGAAGCGCACGTGGCGCAACTGGTTAATCTTGTCGTAGCCGATGGTCTGGATGGAAAGGTGGCTGGTCACTTCGTCTATGGCTTCTTGGCTGGCGGCCATGGCGCTTATGCCGCCGCCTGCGAAGGTGACTTTCGACGTGGACGCGAACTTCACATAGCGGTGGGGGTTGCCGGCTTCCACGCAAGCTGCCCCAAGGTCAAGCAGCTTATCTTGGCATTCCGGCGTGTTGTGCAGATGATGCACGCCATAAGCGTTGTCCCAGAAAATGCGGAAGTCGTCTGCCGCGCACGTCATGGACGCCAAGCGGCGCACCGTGGCGTCAGAAAACGTGACGCCGGTGGGATTGGAATACTTCGGCACGCACCATATGCCCTTCACGCGCTCATCCGATGCGGCAATGCGCTCCACTTCGTCCATGTCGGGGCCATCCGGTGTCATGGCAACCGGGATCATTTTGATGCCGAAGGTTTCGCAGATTTGGAAATGGCGGTCGTAGCCGGGGCAGGGGCAAATCCATTTGATGCCGTCGTATTGGCTCCAAGGCTTTGACCCCAAGCACCCGAAATCCAAAAACTGCGCCACGGTGTTGTACATCAAGTTCAGGCTGGATACGCCGCCTACCACCACATGTTCGGGGTCTTCGTCGACCATGCACGCCATCAGGCGCTTGGCTTCTGTAAGTCCGGTGGTGGTGCCGTAATTGCGCACGTCTATGCCTTCTTCGGAAATGAAGTCGGAAGACGAATTCAGCATGTCAAGCAAGGGATTGCTTAAGTTCAGCTGTTCGGTGCTTGGCCGGCCGCGGGCCATATTCAGCTTCAGCCCCGCAGCCTTGTACGCAGCGTATTCTTGTTGCAGGTGGGCCTGTTCAGCGCGCAGCTGGTCGGTATTCATAGTGTCATAACGTGGCATATCGTATCCTTTTTTGATTGCGCGGTAACGCATGTTATCCGGAAGGTAAGTAGCCATGATAGGCCAACCACCCTGTCAAATTGTTACGCAGCAGTAAAGAATTGCGTTGTGCTTGCAAGTATCCCGTATAATACGGTGCGTTTTCCGCAAGAAATGAAAATAGAGAAAAAGAACAGGAATGGGGAACGCTATGTTCGAAAATGGCGACTTCATGGTCTTGTTGGCCATGTTTTTGTACTTCGCCGTGGTGCTGACCATCGGCTTTATCTACGCGAAGCGCTCCAATTCGTCCACCGATGAATACTTCTTGGGCGGCCGGAAGGTGGGTCCGTGGTTCACGGCCCTTTCCGCTGAAGCTTCCGACATGTCGGGGTATTTGCTTATGGGCCTGCCGGGCCTGGCTTACTGGTGCGGCGCGTCCGATGTGGGTTGGACCTGCATCGGCTTGGCCATTGGCACCTACCTGAACTGGCTGTTGGTGGCCAAGCGCCTGCGCCAGTATTCGGTGCGCACCGGTTCCATCACGCTGCCGGAGTTCTTTAGCAAGCGGGTGGGGGACAGCCACAACATCGTGGGCACCGTGGCCGCCGTCATCATCTTGGTGTTCTTCTGCGTGTACGTGGGCAGCTGCTTTGTTACCTGCGGCCGTTTGTTCAACACGCTGTTGGGGCTTGACTACGCCACCATGATGATCCTAGGCGCCATCATCGTGTTTCTGTACACCATGGTGGGCGGCTACCTTTCGGTGGTTGCCACCGACTTCGTGCAGGGCTGCCTGATGTTTTTCGCACTGATCGTAGTGGTGGTAGGCTCCATCACCTGGGCCGCCGGCCTTGACAACACGGTGGCGTTTTTGCAGGACATCCCTGGCTTTTTGTCCATGACATCCATTGCCACGCCCATCTTAGGCGAAGACGGCCTGCAGATGGTTGCCGGCGGGCAGCCCCTGTTCGGCGAAGCCGGCGAATACGGCCTGCTGACGGTGATCTCCACGCTCAGCTGGGGCTTGGGATACTTCGGCATGCCGCAGGTGCTGGTGCGCTTCATGGGCATCCGCAGTGCCGAAGAAGTGAAGGTTTCGCGCCGCATCGCCATTGTGTGGGTGGTCATTTCCATGCTGTGCGCGGTGTGCATCGGCATCATCGGGCGCGCGCTTCTGCCCACCGAGCTTTTGACCAACGCCCAAGGCGAAACCATCTTCATCGTGCTTTCGCGCATCATGCTGCCTAGCTTTGTGTGCGGCGTGGTGGTGTGCGGCATCTTGGCGGCTTCCATGTCGTCAGCTTCGTCTTACCTTCTTATTACGGGCTCTTCGGTGGCTGAAAACATCTTCCGCGGCATCTTTAAGAAGGACGCTACTGACAACCAGGTTCTTATTGTCAGCCGCATCACGCTCATTGTGGTGTTCGCGTTTGGCATCATGGTTGCCTACGACGAATCGTCGTCCATCTTCGGCGTGGTTTCCTACGCCTGGGCCGGCCTGGGCGCTTCGTTTGGCCCGCTGATGCTGTTTAGCCTGTACTGGAAGCGCATGAACAAGCAAGGCGCCGTTGCCGGCATGGTAGTAGGCGCGGCCACGGTTTTGCTGTGGCATAACCTGGTGAAGCCCTTAGGCGGTGTGTTCGGCATCTACGAGCTGCTGCCCGCCTTCATCTTCAGCGCGCTGGCCATCGTGGTGGTCTCGCTTCTAACCAAGGCCCCTTCCCAGGAAGTGTGCGAAGACTTCGAACACTACATGGATGCCGACCTAAGCGACGACCTGCAACCCCGAATGGTCGGCCAAGAAGGCTAAATTCGTTGCGCCGTTCTGACGAACGGCGCCACTGCCCGACGCTGCGCGGGGCGTGAATGCCCTGCTAAACCCCTTGTTCGCAGGCTCACGTATGCTCGATACGCTACGCCTGCGAGGCGGGGCTTATCAGGGCACCCACGCCCCGCTCGCTGACTCTGCCAACAATGGGAGACAACATGTGAAATGGGGACGTAGCATTTTTCACATTTTGGGGGAGCAAAATGTGAAA
>JAUNIP010000064.1 GCA_030523425.1 Coriobacteriia bacterium | reverse complement strand
CCCATTTCACACGTCCCCATTTCACATACCGTGCGCTCCACTGCTTCATGCATTTTTATTCCGCTGCGCTTCGCGCAGCATTTTTTGCTATCAGAGTCGCCCGCAAGGAATCCGCCATCCCCCGCGGGAAGGTTTCGCGGCTGGATAGCGAAAGCTAGAACTCCATGACGGCGTGGATGAGCGCGTCCGGGAAAGCCGCTTCCAGGACGGGGCGGCCGCCTAGGGCGGGCAGTTCGTTTAAAAAGGTCATGCCGGCCAGGCGCGCGCCGCATTGCTGCACCAACAGGCCGCTGGCCTTTGCCGTGCCGCCGGTGGCAATCAGGTCGTCCACTATCAGCACCACATCATCCGGCGTCAGGGCGTCCGTGTGGATTTCCAAGCGGTCGGTGCCGTATTCCAGGTCGTATTCCTGGGAAATCACCTGGCGCGGCAGCTTGCCGGGCTTGCGTGCCGGCACAAAGCCGGCATGCAAGGCAAACGCAATGGGCGTGCCAAACATGAACCCGCGCGATTCGGTGCCCATCACCTTGGTGATGCCCGCTTGGCGAAACGGTTCGGCCATGGCAACCACCGCGGCACGGAAGGCCTCTTCGCAGTCCAAAAGTGGCGTGATGTCGCGGAAGATGACGCCGGGCTTGGGGTAGTCCGGAATGGCCGCTATCAGGTTCTTATACGCAAACTCTGCCATGAAACGCTCCTAAGCTCCTAGACCGCCAAGAAGAACTTGATCAGGAAGATGGCGGCCAGCACATACGTCAGCGTGTACTTCTTCTTCCCGTTGCCCGTGCACACGTTGATGATGGTGAACGCAATCAGGCCCAAGCCGATGGCGTGGCCGATGGAGCCCGAAATAGGCATGGCGATAAGCATCAGCGCCACGGGCACGCCATCTTCCAGCTTTTCCCAGTCCACGTTCTTCAGGCCCTTCAGCATAATGATGCCCACGTAAATGAGCGCCGAAGACGTGGCCGCCGCAGGGATAAGCCCCGCAATAGGCGCAATAAAGATGCAGGCGAAGAACAAAACGCCGCAGGTGAGAGCCGTCAGACCCGTGCGGCCGCCGGCTTCAACGCCCGAAGCGGATTCCACGAACGTGGTAACGGTAGACGTGCCCATGCACGAACCGGCCAGCGTGCCGATGCTGTCGGAAAGCATGGCCTGCTTCATCTGCGGCATCTTGCCTTCCTTGTCCAGCATGCCGGCGCGGTCGGCGGTGCCTACCAGCGTGCCGATGGTGTCGAACATGTCAATCATGCAGAAGGTAATGATCAGCGTGATGGCGGTGAACAAGCCTAGCTCTAAGAAGCCGCTGAAGTTGAACTTGAACAGCGTCAGGTTCACCATGTCGGCAAAGGGCGGCAGCCAATTGGCGGTGGCTAACGCGGCAAACGGGTCGGCGCCAATGTACACCCCTTCGCCGATCCAGTACACGATGGACGCCACCAACATGCCTATGATCACAGCGCCCTTCACCTTTTTGTGGGCCAGCAGCACAATCACAAACAGGCCAATGAACATGGTCTGCACGGACAGCACCATGATGGGGTACGCGTCGCCCATGGTGGAGGACGCATAGCCTGCGGTCAACGAACCGAAGAAGTCGGCCATCACCTTGAACTGGGTGCCTTCGCTGTTGGCAATGTAAACGTTCGATCCCAGGCCGATGTTCAAAAGCATCATGCCGATGGCGGGCGAAATTCCCATGCGCACGCCGTATGGGATGGCATCCACAATGGCTTCTCGGATGTTAAGGATGGTAAGAATAAGGAAGACGATACCTTCAGCCAGCACGATGATGAGCGCCGCTTGGAAGGATGCCACGTACGACACACCAGTGATGGTGACAATCTGGGCGACCACCACGGCAAAGAAGCTGTTAAGCCCCATGCCCGGCGCCAAGCAGAACGGCTTGTTCGCGATGAAGGCCATGCACACCATGGCGATGCCGGAAGCCAAACAAGTGGCCATGAACACGGCGTTCCACAGTTCCTGGCCGCCGTCGATGCCATAGTTGGTAAGGATGTTCGGGTTCAGCGCGATGATATACGCCATGGTCATGAACGTGGTCAGACCGGCGATAATCTCTCTGCGCACGTTCGTGCCGTACTTGCTCAGCTTGAAGATTCGTTCCATATGCTGCCTCTTTCGGGGTCGCTAACGCGCCATGGGCCCTAGACACAAAATGTCCACGCCCCCTACACGAAAACAGCATAACTGCAACCGCCCCATAAATTGCTGCGAATGTGGGGAAATTTCAAAGATGGAAACAGTTGGGTGGGATGGGCGCGGCGCCAGGGGCGGTGAACGCAAGCGTGACAGAGGTCGCGCTCACCGCCCCTGCTTGTCACTAATTTGTCATGTTCACGGGGGCGTTATGGTGGTAGAATAATTTCGCATGCAAAGGAGGACGTGCCTTATGGCATTGGTTAGTCGGATGGACAAACGCAAGGCGAAGAAGGCTGGCGGCGCTGCGGACAAGCAGGGCGAAAGCAAGGCGCACGTTTCCAACCTTGCGTCGTCGTTCGTTATTTCCGCTATCGTTATCGCGGTGGCCGCCGTGGTGTATATGTTCATCCTGTTCAACGTGGTGCAGGGCACCATCCGTCAATCGCTCGATGAAACCGCCCAGCACGACATGGCCTCCATCACATCCTACGCCGAACGGTCGTGGAGCGAACTGCAGGGCGTGGGCGAGCGCATGGGCGCCATCGGCATCAGCACCATAGCGGAAGCCCAGCAGCGCCTGGAGCTGGAAGCTTCCTCCATGAGCTATTCGGACATCTATCTGGTAGACACCGAAGGTTACCTGTATTCCCACGCGCTGCTTATCACGCGCCCTGAAAACAACATTTACCTGCAGTACTTCGAGGAAGCGCAAGCCCAAGGCAATAACGAATTTCTGAAGCGCTTGGGCATGGAAGACAACGTCAAGCAGGTCAACGACAGCCTGAAAGAAGCGCTGGGCATGGGCGTGGTGTTGGATACTCCCATCCAATTAGCTGACGTGACCATCGACCGCATAGTGGGTATCAGCCGCATCAGCACCATCCAGAATTCACTGCGGCATTCGGTCTATGACGACCAAGGCTATTCTTCGGTGGTCGACCTGAATGGCAAGTTCATCGTCAACGAAGACCGCGGCTATTCCGTGAACAGCTTGGACACCCTTACCGTGCGCCTTGAGGAAGGCACCAACAGCTCGTTGACCGTTGACCAGCTGCTAGACAACCTGCAGTCCGGAAAATCGTTCACCTTCACCTATACCAACGCAGACGGCGTGTACATGTTCAACCTGCTAGAACCCATGCCGCAATTCGACTGGTTCTTCGTGATGAGCATCCCCAATTCGGTCATCACCATGCAAAGCATTTCCATTCTGCTGCTTTCGCTGGCGCTGCTGGCAGTGGTCATCTTGGTGGTGCTGTTCTTGGTGGTCATGATGAACCGCTTCCGCGCGCAAAGCGTGCGCGCCCAGGCCGAAGCCGAAGCCCGCGGCGACTTCCTTTCCAACATGAGCCACGAAATCCGCACGCCGCTGAACGGCCTGATAGGCCTGAACCACCTTATGATGCAGAATCGCGGCGACGACGCGAAGATGACCGAGTACCTGGAGAAATCCGCCGACACCAGCCATTACCTGCTAAGCCTGGTAAACGACATTTTAGACATGTCCAAGATGCAGGCCGGCAAGGTGGACCTGGCGCTAGAACCTACCAACCTGGAAGACGTGTTCGACAACCTGTATTCCATGCAGCGCAGCAACTACGAAACGCGCGGCATCCACTTGGTGTTCAACAACACGCTGCTTGAGCCCAACCTACAGATTGACGAAACCCGCTTCAAGCAAGTGATCATGAACATCTTGGGCAACGCCGCAAAGTTCACCGACCGCGATGGCAGCGTAACCCTTACCACCACGCAGCGCGAGTTGGCCCCCGGGCGCATTGAGACCACCGTGGAGATTGCGGACACCGGCTGCGGCATGAGCCCCGAATTCTGCGAGAAGATCTTTGATCCGTTCAGCCAGGAACGCAACAAGAACTCCAACAGCGTGAAGGGCACCGGCCTGGGCATGAGCATTAGCTACCTGCTGTGCAAGGCCATGGGCGGTAACATTTCTGTGATCAGCCAAGAAGGTGTAGGCTCCACGTTCACTGTGGTCATTCCCGCCGATGCGTGCACCGAAGAGCAGGTGGCCGCCATGAAGGCCGACCACTTCGCCGCTTCTACGCCCGCGTTTGAATCCGAAGGCCCGCAGCCCATCTTGGTAGCCGAAGACAACGAGCTGAACGCCATGATTCTGGAGGAAATCCTGAAGGAAAACGGCTTCGAGCCCGTGATTGCCGAAAACGGCAAGGTTGCGGTGGACATGTTCAATAACAGCGAAATCGGCCACTTCCGCATCATCCTGATGGACATGCAGATGCCCGTGATGGACGGCCTGGAAGCCACGCGCACCATCCGCCACCTAAAGCGCGCCGACTCCCTGACGGTCACCATCTTCGCGTGCACGGCCAACACTTTCGAAGAAGACCGGCGCAACGCGCTTGACGCCGGCATGGACGACTTCTTGGCCAAGCCCATAGATGTTGACGTTTTGTTACAGAAAGTTCAACGAGTTTAGGCGTTTGGGCTGGTAAACTTCTTTTCGTGGTACCAATGCGCAGCAAGGGCGCTGCGTTACCGAATGAAAGAAGGAACCATGAATACTCGCATTGCCACTTCCCTTTCCCGCAGGAGCTTCCTGAAGGCCGCCGGCGCATTAGGCGTTGCAGGGTCAGTTGGGCTGGCCAGCTGTGCCCCCGCCACTAAGAAGGTTACCCTGAACGTGAAGCTGCCGGTCATCACCATGAGCGCCGTGGTCGACCCGGATGTTTCGCATTCGTTCGACTGGCTGCAGAAGGCCGGCGACGCGTTCACGAAGGACTACAAGGACTACGACGTCACCCTGAAGTTCGAGCAGTTCGAATACACCGACGAAACCGCCGTGCTCATTGGCACCAAGGACACCCCCAACGCGTGCGACATGCTGTATGAGGGCTACTTCAACATGGGCACCTACATCCACAACGGCAACGTAGTGCCGCTAGACGACATCATTTCGGACTCGCTGAAGTCTGACATCGACGACGCAATCTGGGCCATGGGCCAAGCCGACGGCAAGAACTACGAGATGCCCTACCTGGCGCTGCAAAACGTGCTGGTGTTCAACAAAGACATGTTCAATGCGGCAGGCTTAGAAAAGTACACTGCTGCTGCTGATGATATTCAGAATTGGACCATCACCCAGTGGGAAGAGGTTTTGGACACGTTGGCCGCCAACCTGCCTGGAGGCTCCTATCCCTTAATGATGTATGGCAAGAACGACCAGGGTGACACGCACATCATGACGTTCATCCGCTCCCACGGCTGCGACTTTTTCGACAATGATGGTAACTTCGTGGTGAACACGCCCGAAGGCATAGCCGCGCTGGATTGGCTGCAAAAGGGCGTGGACCGCGGCTGGTATCCGCCCAACCCGGCGGCTTTGGAGCTGGCCGACAACGGCGAGCTGTTCGCAAACCAGCAGCTGGCCATCCTTCTTACGAACAGCGCGTTTCTGCCTTCGTATTTGGATAAGGGCCTCAACATCGGCATGGTGAACTTCCCGCATTCCACCACGCCGCAGGGCATCTGCACGTCGTTTGTCACCGGCTTCCAGGTGTGGGACAACGGCGACGCCGACAAGGTTGCGGTTGCCAAGGCGTTCGTGAAGTACATCATGGAAACGTCGCCCTGGAACGAATACAGCGCCGGTTCCCTGCCCGTATCCCACAGCGTGGCCCAGAAGTACGCCAACGACGTGCTGTACATGGATTCGTTCTCCAACAACGCTGCCAACGTGGTTGACTTCACCCACAACGACCCCAACTGGCGCGGTGTGCGCGACGTGTTTTGGCCCAACATCCGCGACCTGCTGTCCGGCACCGTGACGCCCGAGCAGTGCGCCGCGAACATCGACAGCACCTGCAACGCCGCCGTAAAGGAAGGCCGCGACAAGTCCACCCTGCACGCGTAGGGCTTAGGACAAAAGAGTGTGAGGGCAGCCCCGCGGGGCTGCCCTTTTTAATACGCCCATTCCATGACAGATACAAATATAAGTCTACATTTGTTATACTCGTTTATATACTTGCAGCGGAAGTTTAATCAAAGGAGTACGTATGCCTCAACTTTGCTTATATTTGGACGATGAAACTATGGAAGGGTTACGGGTGTCTGCGCAGCGGAAGAAGACATCCTTGTCCAGGTATGTGGCAGATTTAATACGCAATCAGGACCAATCTGCAAGCTATCCTGAAGGGTTTTTTGCATTGTACGGATGTCTGGCCGATGATGGGCTGATTGTGGTTCCTGACGATCCTGCGCCAGAGCCTATAGAGCCCCTGTTTTCCTAGGAGCGCTTATGTACTGCCTTGACGCCTGCATTCTGATTGACTTCCTGCGCGGCAAAACGCCTGAACTGTTCCGTTTGTTTCGCTCAACCGACCCGCGACTCATAAAGATCCCCGCTGTTGTTCAGGGCGAACTGTTGGTGGGCGTCCAGAAAGGAAACAACCCAGCACTAGGCCTGAGAGCTGTTGAAGAGCTGTTGCTACCCTTTGAAGTGCTTCCGTTTGATTCGTCGTGCGCATACGCCTACGGCTCCATCCGGGCGCAGCTTGAGAGCGCCGGCAAGAAAATCGGTGCGAACGACATGATGATAGCCGCCACCGCCTTGGCCAATCACGCAACGTTAGTATCCAACAACGTGAAGGACTTCAAGCGCATAAAAGGCCTTTCGTTGGAAACCTGGGAGATTCTGGAATTATAGTCCGCCGCATGTAGGGGTTTCCCGCACGGGGCCGTTAGTTTCTCCGCAATTTCAACGCGGCTTCTAGCACTTTTGCCGCCAGGGCGTCCTTGGTGGTTTCGGGGACTTCGGTTTCGCCTGTTGCGGTTATCAGGTGCGCGCTGTTGGTGTTGGTGCCAAAGCCAATGCCCTTGCCTACGGGGTTGGCCACTATCAGGTCTGCGGCCTTAGCGACCAGCTTCTTGCGGCCGTTTTCCAGCGCGTTTTCAGTTTCCGCCGCAAAGCCTACTACCACTTGGTTGAGGGCTTTCGTGTGAGCCAAGGTGGCAAGGATGTCCGGGTTGGGGGTTAGCTGCAGGGTGGTCAGGGCCGCGTCGTCGCTCCCCTTCTTCAGCTTGCGGTCCGCGGGTTGGGCGGGGCGGAAGTCCGCCACGGCCGCGGTAAACACAGCAATGTCAGCTTCCGCGAACGCAGCCTGCGCAGCTTCCAGCATCTCGCAGGCGGTGGTCACGGGAACCACCTGCACGCCGGCGGGCGGGTCCAGCGCCACAGGGCCGCTGACCAGCGTCACCTGCGCGCCGCGCTTCGCCGCTGCCTTCGCGATGGCGTAGCCTTGCTTGCCGGACGAATGGTTGCTGATGTAGCGCACGGGGTCAATGGCCTCCCGCGTGGGACCGGCGGTTACCAGCACGCGCAGGCCTTCCATGCTGCGGCAAAGGGCCAGCTGCTCAAGTACGCGCGCCACAATGGTTGCTGGTTCGGCCAGTCGGCCTTTCCCGGTGTCGCCGCAGGCCAGATAGCCTTCTTCGGCGTCAATGATTTCAACGCCGCGGGCGCGCAAGGCCACAAAGTTTTCTTGCGTGGTATCCGCTTCATACATGTTCACATTCATAGCCGGCGCTATGACCAGCGGCGCCGTGGTGGTCAGCAGGTCGTCGGCCACGCCGTGCGCCAGTTTCGCTACCACATTGCCCGTGCAAGGAGCAATCAAGAACAGGTCGGCTTCTTTCGCCAGCGAAACATGGTGGATGGGCGCGCCGGGTTCGTCGAACAGATCCACGGCCACGGGTTCGTTCGTCAGCGCGCGAAACGTGGTGGGCCCCACAAATTCCGTGGCATGCGGCGTCATAACCACCTTCACCCGCACGCCGGCCTTCTGCAGCCCCCGCACAATCTCGCAAGCCTTATAAGCCGCAATGCAGCCCGTAACGCCCACCAGCACCGTCATCTGCCCGTTGTCCATGCGAACCTCCTTCACGCGGCTAATGGTACCACGAAGAGGGGAAGCTGCGAGACATAGGCCCTATGCCACGACGAGCGCAAGGTGCTAGGGCCCGCCCTTCGGACGGGCCCTGCTTTTGACGAAAATGCCGTTTTGAGCGGTACGTAGGCAAAAACACGCACTCATGTCAATCAAAGCAAGCGGCGCCACGACATGCGGGCGACGAAAGGCCCGGACCTGTAGAAACAGGCCACACGGCTGTTGGCAGTGCCGTTATGGGCATAGAAGAGCCGTAAGCTTAGTGTTTTCGGTTCTTCAGCTTTCGCCATAGGCGTGGCCCGAGCCCCGGGTTGGCAACGATCTTTTGAAATTTTGTGTGAACGACGAAACGCCCGATTTCGTCGTTCACACAATGGTTTTTGCCCTGTTTTCGCGTTGTGTGAACGACGAAGGCCTCTCGGACGTGGCTGTTTGGCCCCATTTTGCCCCCGAAGTCGCCCAGGCGGACCGCCCAGCTTGGCTGCGTGCCTTGCTCTTTTCATGAAACCCCAGGTCAGCGATTCGTAAAAAGCCAGGGCGACTAAACGCGAAAACCCGGCGGCAAGGAGCGGAAACCCTTCGTCGTTCACACAACGCGCGCAGGCAGGTTTGGGGCCTAAGGCGGGCGCTGCG
>JAUNIP010000063.1 GCA_030523425.1 Coriobacteriia bacterium | reverse complement strand
GCCCCGCGTGGCAGCACAAGCCGAAAAACGGAATCAAATCCGGAGCTTTTGGCAGCAGAACGCGAAAGACGGAATCAAGCTCCCCTTCCGCGGGGGCCGAACCCGCGACCGGATTTCGAACCAATCCTTCAACGAGCTTCTGACCTGGGACGATAAGATTAAGCATCGAAAAGGTGCCTGCGGATGCTGCCTGCAGGGTTCCCGGAAAGGGCCAAATGGACCGCCTTGATTCCGTCTTTCGGCCTCTGCTGCCATCTTCCCGGAATTCGATTCCGTCTTTCGGCTTCTGCTGCCACCTGGGGCCCCGCCCGGCCGCGAAACCCCCGCGTCGCCGAAGGCGAGGGTCCATGCCCCAAAGCAGCACGCCTCCTTTTCCTTGCCCTAATAGCCCCAGCGCAGCGCTCACAATGCGGCTCGTGCGCGCGAACCAGCGGCCGGCAAACCCCCGCGCCGCCGAAGGCGAGGGCCCAAGCCCCAAGCCGCCTGCCCTCCTTTTCCTTGCCCTAATAGCCCCAGCGCAGCGCTCACATCGCGCCTCATGCGCCCAATGCAAGCGGTCCATGCTCCGTACTAGACCTCTCCACTCCCCCGCTGTGCGGCTCCGGCCAGGTGACACGTGCGCACCTATTGCGCCCATCCGCCCCATGCAGTCCTCGCTTCGAAATAGATTTCTCCACTCCGGCCCCTGCGGGGCCTCCGGTCGAAATGGCACAATCGCATGTCCCCTATTGCAAAGCGAAGCAGCAGTGTATTTTGGGGTTGCGCTCAAAATCGTGAGGGATGGTGCTTGGCGTTATGTCTTTCCAGGTGTAGCCACAGCTTGACAACGCTTCGCCGTCAAGCTTGAACGAGCGCAGGTTGCAGCTGAATACCACCATGCCACCCGGCGCCAGCACTGCGCGGCACCGGCGCAGCAGTTCGGCGTGGTCGCGCTGCACATCCCAGGTTACCTTCCCCATGGCCTTCGAATTGCTGAACGTGGGCGGATCCACGAACATCAGGTCGAACTGAAGCCCGGCTTCGGCGGCGCGCGCAAGCCACGCCATCGTATCGCCGCGCTGAAATGCATGGTTTGCGCCCACAAACCCGTTGTACGCCATGTTGCGGCGCGCCCAGTCCAAATACGTTTGCGAAAGGTCCACGGTCACGGTTGCCGCCGCGCCGCCCGCCGCCGCATGCACCGTGGCGCTGCCGGTATAGCTAAACAGGTTCAGCACCCGCTTGCCGACGCTTAGGCGCCCTACCAGCTGGCGCGTCACCCGGTGGTCCAAAAACAGCCCGGTGTCCAGGTATCCGTTCATGTCCACCTCAAACCACAGGCCGTCTTCCTGCGTACGGAACACAAAGGGCTTGCGGTTTTCCGCATATTGGCTGCCGCCCTTCTCCTTGCGACGCACCTTCGCAAACACATGATCTTCCGGCACACCCGCGCATACCGGGGCAAGCGCAAGCACATCCGCGAAGCGCGCTTGAGCTTTCGCGGGATCGATACTACCCGGCGCTTGGTATTCCGCAATGTGCAAGAAGGTGTTGGCGGACAGGTATTCCATGTCCAGCGCGCTTAGCTGCGCGTGGGCAGGCTGCCCATCAAGGCGCACATAGGCGTCTATGGCGCAGGCGAAATCCGGCAGGTCGCCATCATAGATGCGATAGCACGCAATATTTCCCTTGCGCGCCCATTTGCGCCGTTCGCGGGCCATCTTGCGCAGGCGGGCGGCAAACTGTTCGCTACCCGCGTCATGCACCTGCACGCAATGATCCGCACCGCCGAAGGCGTCAGGGACACGCAAGGTATGCAGCAACGATTCGGTCATGGGCCTGTACGCAAATTCGGCGGCCGAAGCCGCCGAATTCCTTACTCTTCCAGGTAATCCTTCAATTTCGAACTGCGGGACGGATGACGCAGCTTCGCTAAGGTCTTGCTTTCAATCTGGCGTATGCGCTCGCGCGTCACGCCGAACTGCCGCCCCACTTCTTCCAACGTGCGCGGGTGGCCGTCTTCCAGGCCGAAGCGCAGGCTGATGACCTTGCGTTCGCGTTCGGCCAAGCCGTCTAGCACCTTGCCCAGCTGCTCTTGCAGCATGCTGAAGCTGGCGGCATCGGGCGGCACCACGGCAGCATCGTCTTCAATGAAGTCTCCCAGCTGGGAATCCTCTTCTTCGCCGATGGGCGTTTCCAGGGAAACCGGCTCTTGCGAAATCTTCTGGATCTCCCGCACGCGCGCTTCGTCAAGCCCCATTTCGGCGCCAATTTCGGCGGGGGTTGGTTCACGCCCTAATTCCTGAAGCAGTTGGCGCTGGATGCGCACCATCTTGTTAATGGTTTCCACCATGTGCACGGGGATGCGGATGGTGCGGGCCTGGTCGGCTATGGCGCGGGTTATGGCTTGGCGGATCCACCACGTGGCGTAGGTGGAGAACTTGAAGCCCTTGGTGTAGTCGAACTTCTCCACAGCGCGGATAAGGCCCAGGTTGCCTTCCTGGATAAGATCCAAGAACAGCATGCCGCGGCCCACGTAGCGCTTGGCGATGGAAACTACCAGGCGCAGGTTGGCTTCTATGAGCGCCTGCTTGGCGTCTAGGCCCACCTGCTCCACGCGGGTCAGGCGGCGCTTTTCGCGACGGTCTAGCTCCACGCCTTCCTCTTCGGCCTTCTCCAGTTCGGCCGTGGCGGCCACGCCGGCTTCAATCTTCATGGCAAGGTCAATTTCTTCGGCAGCCGTGAGCAGCGGCACCTTGCCAATTTCCTTCAGGTACATGCGCACCGGGTCGCCCGTGAGCATGGTTACCGTGCCGGCTTCGCCGCGCCGGGTGCGCTTGGCCCGTGCGCGCGAACGCGAGCTGGTTATCTTGGGCAGCGACACGTCGGTGGTGGCCTTCAGTTCTTCTTCGGGGATGCCTTCCAGCAAATCCTCGGAGTCTTCCAGGCCGGCTTCTATCTTATCTTCCTCGGAAGAAACGGACTCCTCCACATGCGCCAGGTCTTCGGGGGACCCGGCCTCTTCTTCCTCGACATCCTCTTCCGCTTCGATTTCGTCTGCGACTTCTGCGACTTCTGCAACGTCTGCGACTTCTGCAGTTTCAACGCCAGCCGCATCTTCCACGCTCACAGCAGGTTCCTGCTCCGCCTCAGCCTGGGGTTCGGACGCGGCTTTGGCCTTGGCAGACTTGCGCGTTGTGCGCTTCTTGGGCGCGGGCTTTTCTTCGGCCTGCGCTTCAGGTTGTTCCGCCTGGGCCTGGGCAAGCTCCGGCTGCTCCGGCTGCTCCGCCGGTTTTGCAGCCTTCTTGGCCCGCGGCTTGCGGGTGGTCTTCTTGGGCGCATCCTGTTGGTCATTCGACTGCTGCGCCAGCTGATCTTGGGTTGCTTCTTCGGTTTTCTTGGTTGTCTTTTTGGCCGTTGACCTGCGGGTGGTCTTTTTCGGTTCCGCCTGCTGCTCAGGCGCGGTTTCCGCGGTCTCTACGACTTCCAGGCTTTCCTTTGCAGGGGCCTTCGCCTTGCTTGTTCTGGGTTTTCTTGTAGTCTTTTTTTCTGCAGAAGCTTGGGGCACGTGGCGTTCCTTTCAGCTAATTCGACACGCCCTCAACTTGTTTGAGGGCACAAAGATACAGCAGAATACTATATCACAAACCAAAGCGTATTCACAGAGTTTTCAGCAAGACAAGGCCGCCTGGTCAACAGACGGCCCCGGGAAAGGAAAAGCAAACGCTTTTCCACGAGACTCTTCTCGCTGCCTTAATAATACGACCTGAAACGCGAAAATCCTTGGGGCCAAGATTTCGTTGCAGTTCCGTTACCTTTCTGGCGGCATTTTGACACGCGCGCCCTACAGCAGGCTGACCGGGTCCACATCAACCGCCACATTCACGTTTTCATGCGGCGTACGCGCGCGGAAATACGGCTCCAGCACCGAAGAAACGTCCTGGTCGTTAGGACATTTCACCACAATATGCCAGCGGAAGGTGTTGCGCAGCTTCGCCAGCACGCAGGGCATGGCAGGAAGCACGGTCCATTCCGGGCCGGCCTGTTCGCCCACTTGTTTGCGCACGTCTTCTTCCAACGCCTGGGCCACCACCCGCACCTGTTCTTCGGACGCCCCCCATACCAGCACGTTTGCCATGCGCGCATAAGGCGGGTAGCCCAGCAATTGGCGCTTCGGCAGCTCTTCGTCAAGGAAGGCCGCACGGTTGTAGGCGGCTGCCGCGCGAATGGGAATGCTTTTTGCTTCGTAAGTTTGAACGAACACCTGGCCCGGCAGCTGCGCGCGTCCTGCGCGCCCCGCCACCTGCTGCACCAGCTGGTAGGTGCGCTCCCCCGCCCGATAGTCGGGCAGGTGCAGCTGTGTGTCGGCGTTGATAACGCCCACCACGGTGACGTCCTGGAAATCCAAACCCTTCGCAATCATCTGGGTTCCCAGCAGCACGGCCGCATCCGCCCGGCCGAATTGCTCTAGCAGCTTTTGGTGCGCGCCCTTCGCAGCGGTGGTGTCGGCATCCATGCGAATGACCAGGGCATCCTTTGCAGGCTGCGGAAAACCCGCCAACAGCGCCTGCAGTTCAGCCTCCACGCGCTGCGTGCCGCTGCCGAACTTGCGCAAGTACGGGCTGCCGCACTGCGGGCACACCGGGGGCTCCGCCACGCGGTAGCCGCAATGGTGGCACATGATGAAATGGCCCCGTTCGTGGTAGGTAAGCGATGTGGAGCAATGCGGGCATTCGGGTACAAACCCGCAGTCGCGGCACAGCAAGAACTTCGCGAACCCGCGCTGGTTCAGCAACAGCACCGCCTTGTGGCCGGCGCTAAGTTCTTCCTTGAGCGCCTGGGTAAGCTGATGGGAAAACATAGACCGGCTGCCCTTGCCGAATTCCTGGGCCATGTCGACCACGCACACCTGGGGCAGCTTCTTGCCGTTGGCACGCTGCGGCAGCACCGCATGGGTCCAGGATGCTTTGTGGGCGCAGGCGTACAGGCTTTCGATGGAAGGTGTGGCCGAACCCAACACCACCACCCCGCCGACGCGCTTCATCATCCACACCGCCACGTCGCGCACGTGGTAGCGCGGGGCGCTTTCCTGCTTGTAGGTGCCTTCGTGCTCTTCGTCTATAACCACAAGCCCCACATTGCGCAGCGGGGCGAACAAGGCGCTTCGGGCACCCACCACCACCCGCGCCGCACCGGAGTTCACCAAATCCCACTGGTCATAGCGCTCGCCTGCGCTCATGCGCGAATGCAGCACGGCCACCGTGTTGCCGAAGCGCCCGCGGAAGCGCGCCACCGTTTGCGGGGTAAGGGAAATTTCCGGCACCAGCACGCAAGCCGTCTTGCCGCGCTCCAACACGGCGGCTATGGCGCGCAAATACACTTCTGTCTTGCCCGACCCCGTGACGCCGTCCACCAGCACCACTTCACCTTCCGCACGCTCGCACGCCTGCGTAATGGCTTCAAGCGCGTCTTGTTGACCTTCGGTCAGCTGCGGCACAGCTGCGCGCAGCCGTGCAGGTTCGCCCTGTTCCATGCCCCGGTATCGGCGGCGGGTTTCCACGTTCACCACGCCTTTGGCCGCAAGGGATTTCACAGCCGCGGACACGTCTCCGAATTCCAGGGTCAGTTCAGCCAGGCGAACACTGCCCTGCCGCACGGCGTCCACCACGGCAAGCTGCTTGACGGCGTTCTTGCGCGGCTGGAAGTCTTCCAGCGCTTCGCCCGGCACCACCCACCGTTCGTCGGCAGGCGTCACCTGCGGCTGCTCCAAGCGCCACCCGGTGCGCCCGCGCACCAGCCGCGGCATGCCGCCTGCCGGAACAAACAACCGCGCGCAGGAAGAAAGCGGGGCAATGTAGGTGCGGGCCAGCCACTGAATGCAAGCCGCGCCGTCTTCATCGAAGAAGGGACCTGCCACCGCCGCAATGATGGATTTCAGCTTGCCAGGCTGGGCCACCTCACAATCGTCGCGCTGGTGCACGGCAATGACGAACCCCAGTGCGCGGCGCCCCCCGAAAGGCACCAGCACCACGCTTCCCACCTGCACGGGTACATCCTGGTTCGCCAAGGCGGAAAGCGCGTTATTGGCCACTCCAAGCTGGGCATCGGAAAACAGGGCACCCCCCGCGAAAGGATCGTCCTGGTCAGGCACGATGTAAGTGTAAGGGGTGTCCAAGGACTGCGTTTGTATGTCCAAAATGACCTGAGCTAATTTCATGCTGGCAGTATAACGCGCCCAAAACCCGTCCCAAGGCACAAATAAGGCCCGGTGCCCAAAAAGCACCGGGCCTTGCAAGCTAGATTTTTCCCGAAGCCCTACAGCCCCGCAGCTTCGCGCAGCGCAGCGGCGCGGTCGGTTGCCTCCCAGGTGAATTCGGGCAGTTCGCGGCCGAAATGGCCATACGCTGCCGTCTTGCGATAGATGGGGCGGCGCAGGTCCAAATCGCGGATGATGGCGCCCGGGCGCAGGTCGAACACCTGGCTCACGGCAGCTTCGATGGCGCTTTCGTCCACCTTGTTGGTGCCGAACGTTTCCACCAGCACGCTTAAGGGGTGGGCCATGCCAATGGCGTAGGCAATCTCCACTTCGCAGCGGTCGGCCAAACCGGCGGCCACCACGTTTTTGGCAACCCAACGCGCAGCATAGGCGGCCGAGCGGTCAACCTTGGTGCAGTCTTTGCCGCTGAAGGCGCCGCCGCCGTGACGGCCCATGCCGCCGTAGGTGTCCACGATGATCTTACGGCCAGTCAGGCCCGCGTCGCCCATGGGGCCACCCACCACGAAGCGCCCGGTGGGATTCACGTAAATCTCAACGTCATCAGCCACCTTCACGCCTTCGGCTTCGAACACGGGGTTGATCACGTGCGTAATCAGGTCTTCGCGAATCTGGGACACCGGCACCTCTTCGGCGTGCTGGGTGCTGACCACCACCTTTTCCACCTGGGTGGGCCGGCCGTCCACGTAGCGCACCGAAACCTGTGTCTTGCCGTCGGGGCGCAGGTAATCAAGCGTTTCGTCCTTGCGCACGGCCGTCAGGCGCTCGGCCAAACGGTGGGCCAGGTAAATGGGCATGGGCATCAGCGTCTTCGTTTCGTTGCAGGCATAGCCGAACACCATGCCCTGGTCGCCCGCGCCCACCTTGTCCAAGTCGTCAGCCACCTGGCCGCGCTGGGCCTCGTAGGATTCGTCCACACCCATGGCGATGTCGGGGCTTTGCTCGTGGATGGTGTTGATAACGCCGCAGGTTTCGCAGTCGAAGCCGTACTTCGCACGGTCATAGCCAATGTCTTTCACCACGCTGCGCACAATGTCTTGCACGTCCACGTAAGCGGCCGTGCGGATTTCGCCCGTTACCACCACCAGGCCGGTGCTGGTAAGCGTTTCGCAGGCGCAGCGCACGTTTTCCGGGTTGGCAACAACACCGGTAGGGGAAACGTAGCCTTCTTTGGCCAGTTCGATTTCCTTGGTAAGGATGGCGTCTAAAACGGCATCGGAAATCTGGTCGCACATCTTGTCCGGATGGCCTTCTGTGACCGATTCGGACGTGAACAGATACGACGCATTTTGGGATGTACTCATGAGCTTTTCCTTTCAAGTGTCTCAGCGCTCAAGCTTGCGCCAGCACTGTGTGCTGACCCAGTGACATCGAAGGAAGCATATTGTGGCTATGCTGATCCATGGGATGCGCGCGCAGCATCTTCCTGCGCACTGCTAGGCACTATACACGTTTGCGGCGAAAAAGCCATAGAATTCAGGCAAACCACCATAACTGTGGGATGGTTAGCATGATGCGCTGCCTGGTCTTGCCTGTTGGCAAAATTCGTCCGCGAAAACGCGCGAAGTTGGTACAGAATAAGCAGCAACGCAAAAGCCGCCCGTGCGGCTCAACGATAGGAGACGCCATGATAAAGGACGCCCTGGACAACCGCATAGCCCAATTTAAGGCCGGATATGCCGCAGAAGAGGAATTCTTCACCGGCTTCAGAAAGTACTTCCCCAGTCGTTCCGCCGTCATAGAGCTGCTAGACGACTTCAAGTTCCTGATGTTCCCCGGCTACTTCGACAACGAAAGCCGTGCCGGCGAATGCAGCGATTACCTGCTAGGAGAGCGCCTGACGCACATCCACCGGATATTAGACGCCCAGGTGTACAAGGCACTGATGTTCCGCGACGGCGAAACCCTTTCCCAGCAACAAGCCGACCAGCAGGCCCGCGCCATCTGCAAGGAATTCATGGAAAAACTGCCCGGCGTGCAACTGATGCTGCTGAAGGACATCCAGGCCCTGTATGACGGCGACCCGGCGGCAGACTGCAAGGAAGAAATACTGCTGTGCTACCCCGGCTTCTACGCCATCTTCGTGCACAGGCTGGCACACGAGCTGTTCCTGCTTGACGTGCCGCTTATCCCCCGCCTGATGAGCGAATACGCCCACAGCATCACCGGCATTGACATAGGCCCCGGCGCAACCATAGGCGAATACTTCTTCATAGACCACGGCACCGGCGTGGTCATAGGCGAAACCACCGTCATAGGCGACCACGTGAAGCTGTACCAGGGCGTCACCTTAGGCGCCACTAGCACCCGCCGCGGCCAAGAGCTTTCCGGCGTGAAGCGCCATCCCACCATAGAAGACAACGTGACCATCTATTCCAACGCCAGCGTGCTAGGCGGCGAAACCGTCATAGGCGAAGGATCGGTCATAGGCGGCAGCGTCTTCGTATGCGAAAGCGTGCCCAAGCATTCCCGCGTAAGTCTGAAAAACCAAGAAGTAAGCATCCAGGTGCGAGGCGAAGCCAGTAAACCCATCTGGTAGCTTGGTTCCGCCGTTCTAACGAACGGCGGAACAACTCGATGCTGCGCGGGGCTTTTCGTTGCGCCGTTCTGCCGAACGGCGCAACTGCTCGACGCTGCGCGGGGCCTGGGCACCCTGCTAAGCCCCTTGTTTCCGGGCTCACGTATGCTTGATACGCTACGCCCGGAAGGCGGGGCTTAGCAGGGCACCCAGGCCCCGCTCGCTGACTTTGCCAACAATGGAGGACAAAAAAGACAACAAGGGATAGAGTTTCTAGTCATCTTCTTGCGCCCCCGCCATGTGCCCCAACTGCTAAAGACTCCCCGCGGGGGATGGCGGATGCCTTTCGGGCG
>JAUNIP010000062.1 GCA_030523425.1 Coriobacteriia bacterium | reverse complement strand
TGGCGCGCCCAGCAGGATTCGAACCTGCAACCTACGGATTAGAAGTCCGTTGCTCTATCCGTTGAGCCATGGGCGCGCGCCTGCGCTATTATAGCCTAAGCCCATCATACAAAGGAACACAAGGTGCCCCAACTCAACTTCGAAAATGTCAGCATGACCTACCGCGCCGCCAGCGGCAAGACCGAAGCGCTTGACAGCCTGGATCTGCAGGTGGAAGCGGGGCAGGCCATCAGCATCGTGGGCCCTTCGGGCTGCGGGAAGTCCACCACGCTGCGCTTGGCGGCAGGCCTTTTGCAGCCCACGCAGGGCAGCGTCAGCTACGACGGCGCCCCCGCGGAACAGCCCCGGCAGAAAACGGCCCTCATCTTGCAGGACTTCGGCCTATTGCCGTGGAAAACCGTGCTGGACAACGCCGCGCTGGGGCTGCAGATTCGCGGGGTGGCCCGCTCAGAACGCCGACAGACGGCACGCGAAGCACTGAAAACCGTGGGGCTTTCAGACTTCCAAACCCACTTCCCCAACCAGCTTTCCGGCGGCATGAAGCAACGCCTGGCCTTGGCCCGCGCGCTGGCCCTAGACGTGGACACCCTGCTGATGGACGAACCCCTTTCCGCGCTAGACGCCATGCTGCGCGAACAGCTGCAAGACACGCTGTTGGAGCAGTGGCAACGCAACGGCTACACCCAAGTGCTGGTCACCCATTCCATAGAAGAAGCGGTCTATCTGGGGCAACGCATAGTCATCATGCAGTCGCGTCCGGGGCGGGTAACTGCCGTGGTAGACAACCCGGAAATGGGCACGCCGCACCATCGCGAACAAGATGCCTTCTTCGCACGCTGCAAGCAATTGCGCGCTATCATCGCGCAGCATGCGGAAGCGGCCCAGGCCGCTGCCACGGAAGAAGGTGGCGCATGAGCTCTAAGCTGAAACCGGTATTGGCCTTCCTGTTAGGCGTGGTCATAACGCTGGCAGGCTGGCACATAACCGCCCTGCTGGTGAACTCCCCCGCCCTGCCCACGCCGCTGGACACCGTGCCGGTGCTGCTGGCGAACCTGGAAGTGCTGCTGCCGCATTTTGCCATCAGCACCTACCGCGTGGTTGTGGCCATGGTCATCGGCACCGCGCTGGCACTGCCTATTGGGCTGTGGATCGGCCGCAACCCCAAGGTGGACGCCGTATTGGGGCCCACGCTCTACATTCTGTATCCCATCCCCAAGATTGTGTTTCTGCCCGTGCTGCTGGTGCTGCTGGGCCTGGCCGACGCGCCGAAGATTGTCCTTATCGCCATCGCCATCTTCTTCCAGGTAATCATCACGGTGCGCGACGCCTGCAAGCAGGTGCCCGAAGACCTGGTGGAAAGCGTGCGGTCCCTAGGCGCCAGCAAGTTGGATATCTACCGCCACGTGATACTGCCCGCCCTGCTGCCCGACCTGTTCACCGCGCTGCGCATTTCCAGCGGCACGGCCATCGCCATCCTGTTCTTCGCCGAAGCCTTCGCGGGGTCAACGGGGCTGGGGTACTTCATCATGGACTCCTGGGCCATGATCAACTATCCGCGCATGTTCGCGGGCATCATCGCCATGGCGGTGCTCGGCGTCATACTGTACGAACTGTTCGACTTGGCCGAACGCCGCCTGACCCGTTGGCGCAAGGCGGCCTAAAGCAACGTTTTTCGCGCGCGTCTCCGCACAAACAACCAGACCTGCCGAAACCCGCAATTTCGCGAACAAGGCGCACGCGAATGGCTACCATGGAAGCATACACCGCGAACAACACCCTGAAACCGGAGGCTTCCATGAAAAAAACCCGCCTGCTGAAAGCGTTTTCCCTGGCCGCTATGGCCCTTGCATGCTGCGTGGCCCTTGCCGCATGCGGCGGGCAGGCGGCCACCAGCAACGGCGGCAGCACGCCCGCAAGCGCCAACCAGCAGGTAATCATAGGCACCATGGCCACCGAAGACATCCTTCCCATGTGGGTGGCTGAACAGGAAGGCCTGTTCACCGAAGCTGGCGTGAACGCCACCGTGCAGGTATTCCAAAGCGCCCAGGAGCTTTCCACCGCCTTGGCATCCGGTGCCGTGAACATGGCCATGACCGACGCGCAGGTGTCCGCCACGCTGCAGGCCGGCGGCGTCAACATGGTGATGGAATGGGTCACCCTGGGCAGCACCGCCAGCCAAGGGCGCTTCGGCATTATGACCAGCCCCGCAAGCGGTATCACCAGCCTTGAACAGCTGGCCGGCGTGCCCATAGGCGTAGGTTCCAACACAGTGCCCGAATACGTGATGGACAAGCTGATGGAACGCGCCGGCGTGGCGACTGACCAGGTGGTTTCCGAAGAAATCAAGAAGCTGCCGGTGCGCTACGAAATGATGACCAGCAACCAAGTGGCCGCAGCCGCCCTGCCCGCCAGCATGTTGGCCCTAGGCGAAGCCACCGGCATGGTGCTGCTTGCTGACGACACCACAGGCGAAAACATCAGCCAATCCGTGATGGCCGCGCGCGCCGACTGGGCGCAAAGCAACGCCGAAACCATCAAGAAGCTCAAAGACGTGTGGAACGCCGCAGTGAAGGAAATCAACGAGGACCCCGAAAAGTACCGTGCGCTGCTGGTGGAAAAGGCCAGCCTGCCCGAAGCCGTGGCCCAAACGTACCCCATAAGCACCTATCCCGAAGCGGAATACCCCACCAACGCCATGATTGACCCCGTGCTGGACTGGATGCTGGAAAAAGGCTATCTGACCAGCGCGCTCACCTACGACCAGACCACTGGCGCCTTCCAGAAAGCGTAGGGCTCGCCGCCCGGGGACGCACGCCTGCCCGGGACCGTTCGCCGCCCGCAGGCAGCGCCCCTAGCCCGCAACGTCCGCAAACGTAAGCGGCACCACCTGCGCCAAATCCGCCGGGCTGCACTCAATCTGGGCACCTATGCGCCCGCCGCTGAAGTAGATGGTTTCGAACAGCTGCGCCGTTTCGTCGACCGTGGTGGGAAACTGTTTCTTCATGCCTATGGGGCTGCACCCGCCGTGCACATACCCGGTAAGCGGCAGCAATTCCTTGGCCTTTATCATGTTGATGGACTTTTCGCCCACCGCGGCGGCGGCCTTTTTCAGGTCTAGCTCTAGCTGCACAGGTATCACGAACACGTAGTTTTGGCCGCTTTTGCCCACCGTCACCAGCGTCTTGAACACGCGTTCCGGGTCTAACCCCTGGCTTAGGGCAATCTCGGTGCCGGTCATTTCCGCCGTGGCAGGAAAGCTGCGAACGGTATGCGCAATGCCCGCGGCTTCCACCACGCGCATGGCGTTCGTTTTGGTTTCTATGTGCTTTGACATGCGCACCTCTTAGCTTCGCGGGCGCCCTGTGGTAAGGTGTGCCCCATGATTGATGTTGTTACCAGTGTACCAAGTGAAGAAGCCGCTCCCATCGGGGTCTTCGATTCCGGCTTCGGGGGGCTTACCGTTGCGCGCGAAATTGCCAAGGCGCTGCCCCACGAAAGCATCGTCTACCTGGGCGATTCCGCCCGCTGCCCCTACGGCCCGCGAGACTTAGGCGAAGTGGACGGCTTCGTGCAGCAAATCTGCACGTGGCTGGTGCAGCGCAAGGTGAAACTAATCGTCATCGCGTGCAACACCGCCACCGCTGCCGGGTTGGCGCATGCCCAGCGCACGTTTGACCTGCCCATAACCGGCGTGGTGGAACCCGGTTCGCGCGCGGCCGCACAGACCACCCACAACCGCCGCGTGGGCGTGATTGCCACCCAGGCCACCGTGGATTCCTGCGCGTATTCCAACGCCATCCGCACGTTCGATGCCGGCATCACCGTGTTCAGCGTGGCCGCCCCGCGCTTCGTCAAGATTGCCGAGCAAGGCATCCGCATGGCCGAAGGGCCCATCGAAGACTACACGTCGCTGGCTTCCAAGGTATACATCCGCCCGGAATTCGAAGAGATTGCCCGCGAATACTTAGAGCCGCTGCGCCGGTGCGGCATAGACACCCTGGTCATGGGCTGCACCCACTTCCCGCTGATAAAAGCCCTGATAGGCGGCGTCATAGGGCGCGATGTAACGCTGATCAGCAGCGCGAAGGAAACCGCCAAGGACGTGCGCGACATCTTGCAGCGCCGCGGCGAGCTGGCCCCCGATTCCAACCAGCCGCGCTACGACTTCTTCACCACCGGGGGCAACCTAGAAGAATTCGGCCGCTTCGGCGAACGCGTCTTCCGCGCCCCCATAACGTCACTGGCGCACGTAGATTTGCCGTAAGGCGGCGAAAGCGCGGGCGGCGCGGCCTACCAGTGCACCACTATGGGGTCGTTGAAAGTGATGATGCCGTACAGCTGCTCGGCGGCTTCGTAAGGCAGGTTCACGCAGCCGTGGCTGCCGTAGCCGCGCAGGTACATGTCCCCACCGAAATCGGGCTGCCATGTGGCGTCGTGGAAGCCCACGCCGTTGCCCACGAACGGCATCCAGAAGGTCACCTTGGTCTCGTAGATCTTCTTGCCGTCCTCGTATCCAATCAGCGTGCTGGGGCTTTCCTTGGCGTTTAAGTCATACACGCCCGTAGGGGTAGCGCGGTTGTCGGTCATGGCGCCGGAAATGCAGTCGGATTCCCAGATGATTTCGCCGCCGTCGCCATAGAAGCGCACGTGCTGCTCGGTCAGGTCTACGTCTATGTAGCGATTGCCCCAGTCGGCCTTGCCCAGGCCGTTGAAGGCGTTCGCGTAGCTGTAAGTGGGAATGTCTTCGGTGGTCACCGCGCCTGAACGGATGTCTTCCTGCACTAGCCAAATCAGGTCGTCATGGTTGATGGTCCAGCCGTAGTCGCCGCCCGACACTTCGCATTCCTTGCCATCCGGGCGCGTCCAGGTGCGCGTGCCGCCCACCGTGTCGCACTGGCTGGCCAATTCGTCCACCCACGCAACCATGGCTTCTTCGTCGAAGGTGACTTCCATGTCGTCGCTTATGCCAATCCACTGGGAAATCACGTTGCCGTTCACTTCCATCACCACGGTATCGGCCAAGCAAAGCTTGATGTCGGCCTTGATCATGCTGTTCGCGCTTTCCACCGCAGCCATGAAACGCGTGTCCGTAGAAACCACCGAAGGCTGCTGCAGCTCTGCGGCAGTAAGCGCCAGCACCGTTTGAGCGTCCACGATGGCGCTTTCGATAACCTTGATGGTGGCGGCGGCGTTCAGCTGGGTTCCCACCGATTCGGGCTTCACGTAGTACTTCATGGCCACGTCGTCGTAGTCTATGGAGGCGTCTTGGGTGGGAACGGCGGTCTTGTTGTGCTCTTCCACCGCCGCGGTGACCTGCGCTTCCACCGCCGAAGAGTTATAGGCGCCCTTCAGCGCTTCGCCCATATCATGGTCGGCGAACACTTCCGCAGGCCACATCCACACATTCTGCGTCTTGATGGCTTCATTGGCGGTTTGGCTGCCGTTGAAGGTGAACTGGATATCCTGGTTGGAAAGGCGCAGGTCGAAGCCGAACCCGGAAACGTTCAAGGAATAGTCCTGCCCCGCCACATCCAGCGAAGACTCCAGTTCCTCAACCGACATCAGGGAAATATCTTTGGTGCCCAGCTGCGTGCTGGGGAAGAAATGACCCGCGAAGAAAATGATGCCCGCAATATAGGCCGCCAACACCAGCACCACAACCACGCTAAGCGAAATGACCAGCGGCAGCACCCAACGGCGCTTCTTCTTGTTGGAAGATGCGTCCCCCATGTCGAAAGCGCGCGTGGCGTCGTCGGCGGCAGTCCAGTACAGGTTAGCCGGCGCAGCCGATGCCGCAGCGGTGGAATCGACCCGCGCATGGGCGCCCCAAGCGGCAGCTTCCTGATCAACAGGGGCCATAGCCTGCGTATACTCTTCCGCTTCGGGGGTGACCACCTTCGAAAAGCCGTCCATGTCGTCCGCGGCTTGATCCGCAGCGCCTTCCGAAGACGAAGAAATGACCTGCGTAGGCTGGTCGGTCATCGTGGAAATAACACGCGTAGGATCTTCCGCACTGGAAGAAACCTTAGGAAGATTGTCTATTCGTGCATGCTTGCCGCGGGGGGCTTCGTCGTCTGTGGAAGTGCTCATTGCCAGCTTTCTTTGGTAGTGATGCAAATGCAGGCTCGTCGGTAAAATGTTCGTCCATTCTACCGTGAACAAGCCACGCAGCCCCGGCGCGTCTGGGGTGCAAGAAAAATAACCACAACTTGCGCACTACTTTGTTTTCAGCCGGAAATGCGCTACCATAAGGTTCCTTCGAGGCACCGCCGCGAAGGGCACGTTGACAATGGTGGAGCCGCGCCGCCGCATTTGGGGGTGACTGGTTTCGACATGGTAGGTTAGAAGTGAGGAGCAGGTCGTGGTCTCCTTTCCACGTTAAACAGGGGTACTGCTAAATATTAATTGGCAAGAACTTCACCGCTACTCGCGGCACTGCTCTGGCTGCTGCTTAAGCACCCAGGCCGTCGACCAAGGGTTCTTCCCCGCCCCTTGGAAGATGTCATGCTAGGGGAACGCTCCTTGGCACGTGGCCGGTATGGCCAAGGCTAAGATGAACCGACTAGGGCGCATTTCGTTGGCAAGCGAACCTCAGCGCGCCCGAAGCACGATCGCTTGCTAAGCTTGTAGAGCCTGACGGACAGCCTAGTATGGACCGGAGTTCGATTCTCCGCACCTCCACCAGCAAAACCAGCCCGCGCAAGCGGGCTTTTTTTCTGGTGGGGGTGCGGAGAATTGTCCTTGCAAGCACAGCTTGCAAGGACCTTTGCGCTAAAAACGATTATTAATCGTTTTTAGCGCAAAGGTCCTTGCCTCCACCAGCAAAACCAGCCCGCGCAAGCGGGCTTTTTTGCTGGTGGGGGTTTCCTGGCGCGGAGTGTGTTACACCCCCGCAGCGCCTTCGGAAGCCGCAGCGGCGGCTTCGGCGGCCTGCTTGGCGGCTTCGGCGCGCGCTTGGGCCTCCACAGCCATTTCGGCCTGGCGCTGGGCGGCCTTTTCCATGCGGCGCTGCTCGCGGCGCTTCTTGGGATTCACTTCGTCAAGCTGGTCGCGCACGTCGTCTACCTGGTCCATCACACCCGACAAGGCCTCGTACCCGCTTTTCGCCACGTCCTTGAAGGCTTCGAACATGTCGCGCATGTCGTCTTTGGTCACTTCGTCGCTCTTGGCCTGCGGAGCTGCCGGCGCGGCAGCGGGCGCGGGTGCCAGTTCGGGCTGCGGTTCGGGCGCATACAGGAAACGCTGCTCTTGGCCGTTTTCGTCTAGGACTATCAGGCCTACCTCTTCGCGGTCCCTGTCGTACAGGTAATACAGGATGGCGTCTTCGTCTATTTCCAGCTCAAGAACGTCTTCTTCGGGCTCTTCGGCGTAGAAATCCTCGTCGTAGTACAGCTCCACTTCGTTGCCTTCATCGTCGGTGTAGATAAGGCCCACTTCGTTGTCGTCTTCGTCCATCAGGTAGCCGACAATCCGGTCTTCGTCGATTTCCAGAATTTCGGTTTCTTCTTTAATCTCGCTCATGACGTCTCCTTCTTGGTGAAGCTTCAGCGGGCAACACTAACGCCTTACCTGCTGCGTTCTTTCAGCGCGCGTTGAATGTCGCGCTTGGCGTCGCGTTCTGCCATACTAGCACGCTTGTCATGGGTTTTCTTGCCGCGTGCCAAGGCCAATTCCACTTTCACCAGCGAATTTTCCGCGAAATACATGCGCAGCGGCACCAAAGCCATGCCCTTTTCCGTGACGGCCCGCTCCAGCGTGCGGATTTGCTTTTTATGCAGCAGCAACTTGCGGCGCCGGTCGGGATCGCCGTTGAAGATGCTGCCGTTGGAATAGGGCCTTATATGCAGGTTGTTCAGCCACACTTCCCCGCCGCGGATGAGCGCATAGCAGTCGGTGAGCTGGCAGTTGTTTTCCCGCAGAGAGCGCACTTCGGTGCCCGTGAGCACAATGCCCGCTTCGTAGGTTTCCACAATCTGGTACTCGAAATGCGCCTTGCGATTCTTCGCAATGGTTTTTTCTTCCCGCGCCATAAGCGTGCTACTTCCCCTTCTTATCAGGGGTTTCTTCCATTCCGGGAACAAAGCACGCTGTTTCGTCCAAGTCCAGCACGAAGCGCGTGATCAGCTTCACGGTGTTTTCCAAATCGGTCAGGCAGATGACTTCCGTAGGCGTGTGCATGTAGCGCAGCGGCACCGAAACCAAGCCGGTGGGAATGCCGCCGTGCTGCATCTGGATGGCGCGCGCGTCGGTGCCTGTGACGCCCGGTTCGGCCTCAATCTGGTACGGAATGCCTTCTGCTTCGGCAGCAGCCACCAAGCGCTGGAACACCAGCGGGTTTATGTTGGGCCCTCGCGCGATAACCGGGCCTTCGCCGCACACAATTTTGCCGAATTTGGCCTGCTCAATGCCAGGGTAATCGGTGGCGTGGGTGACGTCGAACGCCAAGCCCACGTCCGGATGCACGCCGAACGCGGACGTTTCCCCGCCGCGCACGCCAATTTCTTCCTGGACCGTGGCGGCAAAGACGAAATCACCCTTCGCCTGACCGGCGGCCTTCAGCGTTTCCAGGACCCGCGTGCCAACCCACACGCCGCACTTGTCGTCAAACGCACGGGATACAGCCATGTTCTTGCCGAAGCGCTCAAAGCCCACGCCAAAGGTGATCTCGTCGCCCACGCGCACCAGTTTCTTCACCTTTTTGGCGGGAAGGCCCAGGTCAATGACCAGTTGGTCAATAGGTGTGACGGTTTTGCGTTCGTCGGCTTTTATAAGATGGATGGGCTTGCGCCCCACCACGCCGCGCAACACGCCGCTTTGGGTGTGCACATCCACGCGCAGCCCCGGCAAGATGGCGGCATCAACGCCGCCCACAGCCGAAACGCTCAAAAAGCCGTCATCGCTGATGTAGTGCACCATCAGCCCGATTTCGTCCATATGGGCCGCCAACATGACGCTAGGTCCGCTGCCGCAACCTTCCAAGGAAGCATGCACGCTGCCCATAACGTTGGTCTGAATCTCAGTGGCGCTTTCCGCCAACCGTTCGCGCACCAACGCCGCCACGGAAGTTTCGCACCCCGTAGGCGAAGGCGTCTCCAACAAGGATTTCAAATACAACCTGTCAGCTTTTTCCATAATCACTCCCACACAATGCGCACAAACAGAAAATGAGTACTGACCAGTATATAGCCAACCAAGTGCACACGCCCAAGAAGCCACAAAAAAAGCCCCCGAAGGGGCAAAACAGAAAGCACGCGATGCAAGCTGCTCTTCCTTTGCGCGGACGGCGCGCCCCAACCGCCAAAGGCTCCCCGCGGGCGATGGCGGATGCCTTTCGGGCGACCCGTTCCGCTGCTCAAGCCCCGCTG
>JAUNIP010000010.1 GCA_030523425.1 Coriobacteriia bacterium | reverse complement strand
CGGGCGTAGCGTGCTTCGGCACGTGAGCCCGAAAACAAGGGGCAAGGCTGGGTGCCACAGGGCCGCGCAGCGCACGCGCTGTTGCGCCGTTCGGCAGAACGGCGCAACGGATTAGTGATGGAATAACCTCATGCCGGTGAAGCACATGGCTATGCTGTACTTGTTGGCGGTTTCTATCACATTGTCGTCGCGGATGGAGCCGCCAGGTTCGGCTATGTAGTCTACGCCGCTCTTGCGGGCGCGCTCCACGTTGTCGCCGAAGGGGAAAAACGCATCCGACCCCACGGAAACGCCCTTTTGGGTGGCAATCCAGGCCAGACGTTCTTCGCGGGTCAGCGCTTCGGGCTGTTCGGTGAACACGCGCTGCCATTCGCCGTCGCGCAGCACATCGTCGTATTCGTCAGAGGTGTACACGTCTATAGCGTTGTCGCGGTCGGGGCGGTGCACGTCTTCCTTGAACGGCAGGCCTAGCACCTTCGGGTGCTGGCGCAGATACCACTTGTCGGCCTTGTCGCCGGCCAAGCGCGTGCAGTGGATGCGGCTTTGCTGGCCAGCGCCCACGCCAATGGTTTGGCCATTCTTCACGTAGCACACGGAATTCGACTGGGTGTACTTCAGCGTGATCAGTGAAACAATCAGGTCAATCTGGGCCTGACCGGTAATGCTTTTGTTTTCGGTGACCACGTTGGTCAGCAGGTCTTCGTTGATCTCGAAGAAATTGTGGCCCTGTTCGAACGTGACGCCGAACACGTCTTTGGTTTCCTGGGCGGCGGGCACGTACGCGGGGTCAATCTGCACCACGTTGTAGTTGCCCTTCTTCTTGGTCTTCAGGATGGCCAAGGCCTCTTCGGTGTAGCCGGGCGCAATGATGCCGTCGGACACTTCCGCCTTCAGATACGCAGCCGTGGCGGCGTCGCATTCGTCGGAAAGCGCCGCCCAGTCGCCGTAGGAGCACAGGCGGTCGGCACCGCGGGCACGGATGTAGGCGCAGGCTATGGGGCTAAGCTCTTGGTCGGGCTCCACGAAGTAAATCTGCTTGTCAACGTCAGACAGCGGCAGACCCACGGCGGCGCCGGCCGGCGAAACGTGCTTGAAGCTGGCGGCGGCAGGCATACCTGTGGCTTCCTTCAGTTCCCGCACCAGCTGCCACGAATTCAAGGCGTCTAAGAAATTGATGAAGCCCGGGCGGCCGTTCAGCACCTGCACCGGCAGGTCAGAGCCGTCCTTCATGTAGATTTTGGCCGGCTTCTGGTTGGGGTTGCAGCCGTATTTCAGTTCGAATTCCTGCATGGGTGGTCCTTCCTATTCGCCCAGGTTCTTGTTGAACAGCGTCACTTCGCCCGCCACGTTGGCATACAGCGAAACCTTGTTTTCGGCATTCAGCGCGGCCCATACGTCCGCCGCTTCCGGCATGGACACCTTGATGGGCTCGCCCGCGAAGGTGGGCAGCGGGTTGCCGTCGGTCTGGTAGGTGCTAATGAAGTAACCCGCGCCTTCTTCCACGCCTTCGTAGGCGAAGAAGTTGCGCTGGCAGGTGCCACTGTTGTGCTTCAGGATGGAAATCTCGAAGGTGCCGTCGTCGCGGATGTAGGCGGAAATGCGGGGCGTGAAATTGGGGGCGTCGGGCTCGTATTCGCGGGCCATGCAGCCTTCGCGCCAGCCCCTATCCCGTATGGTGTCGGTCTGGTCGCCGTTGGTCACAATCAAAGCGCCGTCCACGCGGCGTACCGGGTGATAGATTATCAGGCTGGGATCTTCCAGCTTGGACGGGTCGAAGGCTTCGGTGCGGATGCCGTCGTCGGTCAGGCTGAAGATGCGGTTGCGGCTGTTGGCGCTGCGGCCCATGATGAAGTAGTACACGCGGTTGTGCCCCACCACAATGCCGCGGCCCGGATAAGGGTTGTTCCGCAAGATGTCTGTCAGTTGCTGCATACGCACGTCCTTTCGCGTTCGCTTCTTTTCATCCGCACCCGCCGGTAAACAAAAAAAGGCAAACCAAACCTTGCGATTGGCTTGCCCAGACGGTCGGCGTTATATGATGTGCCGCTTCCCCGTGGTGCTCCACGATTATCCGTCAGTAGCGGCGCATTTCAGTGCCGCACCAGTGTATCATGCGCGCACGGCCCCGCTTCGCAAAATCCTCACAAATCCGGCGGCCGAAATAAGGTCCAAACAGGTATAATCACTTCCCAGCTTGAAGGCCTTGTGATTGGGAGAGAAGAGGGCCTGCAACGCTGCCGCATTCAGACCGCGCCCACAAGGGCAGCAACGCAGAAAGTGCATACATGTACCAGATATTTGTGGATTCGGCCGCCAACATTCCCGCGGTCCTGGTAAAGAAGTTCGACATTCACGTCATATCGTTTGAAAACTACGTGAACGGCAAGCTAACCACGTGTTTTGACCCCAACCTGACCCCTGAAGAAGAACGCGCGGCGGGCAAGGAATACTACGACGCCATGCGTGCCGGGGCCAAAATCCAGACGTCGCTTTTGAGCATCCAAAGCTTCTACGATGCCTTCGTGCCCGCCCTTAATGCCGGTGAAGACGTGCTGTACTTTTGCCTGAGCAATGGCATCAGCGGCACCTACAACAGCGCTCGGCTGGCGGTGGAAGAACTGTCACGCGTCTACAAGGGGCGCACCATCCGCGTGGTGGATTCCCTGAACGCTTCGCTGGCGCAAGGCATTTTGGCCATCTATGCCTATGAGCTGCGCAAGAAGGGCGCCACCTGCGAAGAGGCCGCCGTGCTTTTACAGGAAGCCGCCCACGGCATGAACGGCGTGTTCACGGTGGGCAGCCTGAAGTACTTAGCCGCCACGGGGCGCGTGAGCAACGTTACCGCCAAGGTGGGCAACGCGCTGAACATAAAGCCGCTGCTGAAGGGCAACAAGGATGGCGTCATCGTGCAGTTCAAGTTGACCAAGGGGCGCAAGAAATCGCTGAACGCGCTGGTGGACTTGGTGTGCGACAACATCGTGGAGCCCGCCAAGCAAATTATCGGCATAGCGCACGCAGACGCCTACGAAGATTCGCTGTACGTGATGGACAAGATTCGGGAACGCGTGAGCGTGCGGGAATTCATCAACACCAGCTACGACTACTGCACAGGCGCCCATGTGGGCCCCGACACCATAGCCTTGTTCTTCTTGGCAGCCGACCGCGAACTGGACGGACGCAAGGACGGGCACCTGGGCTTTGCGGACAACCTGCTGGCCTGCATATAAGGGGCCTTACTCCCCCAACTCCGGGAAGGCTTCCAGCAGCACCTGGGCGAAGGGACGGCGCGCCGCTTGGGCCAACAGGGCATCCTTTTCGTTGCGCGACAGCTGCTTGAAGCGGTATTCCGCGCTCATGGCCTGGTGCTTCGTGGAAAAGCCCGCCTGTGCCAAAAGCGCTACCGGCAGGCGCGCCTTCGTGTACTTGGCGCCTTTCCCCGCGTTGTGCGCGGCCACGCGCTTTTCCACGTTGATGGCATAGCCGGTATACAGCGACCCGTCGGCGCACTCAACCACATACAGATAATGTTCGAACTGTTCCATGCGGCCATTGTGACATATACTGTGCCTATGGACACTTCCCGCCACATAAGCATCATCGCCAATCCGGCTTCCCAAAACGGCAAGGGGGCGGCCATAGCTGCGCAGGTGTACAAGCGCCTGAGTGCAGCCGTAGGGCCCGAACACGTAGACCTGATGATGACCCAGGCGCCCAACCACGCCCTTGAGCTGGCCAAACAGGCGGCTGCCTTTCAAGCAGGCACCATCGTGGCAGTTGGCGGTGACGGCTTGGCCCACGAAGTGTGCAACGGCCTGATGGAGCTGCCCGCGCAGCAGCGACCCACCTTCGGGTTGGTGCCCGCCGGCTGCGGCAACGACTACGCAGGCGCGCTGAAGCTTCCCACCAAGGTGGGTGATGCCGTGGATGTCCTGCTGGCCGCTAAAGCCCGCCCGTTAGACGTGGGGTGTGTCAACGGCACATACTACCTGGAAACGCTGTCCTTCGGGCTGGATGCCGCCATAGCCTTGGGCACGGTGGAGCTGCGCCAGAAGTCGGGGCATTCCGGCACCCGCCTGTACCTGGATTCCGCCCGCGAACAGCTGCTGCACCACATGGACCCCTACGCCTTCCAGCTGCAGGCACAAGACGGCACGCGCGTGCGCTACGAAAAGGGCACCGCCCGCGCCGTGGAAGACTTAGACCCCGCCGGCACCCTAACGGCTAACCTGCACCTGGTGGCCGTGCAAATTGGTACCCGCTACGGCGGCGGCTTCCACATTTGCCCCGATGCGCGCCTAGACGACGGCCTGCTAGACATCTGCATCGCGCATGCGCCCATAGCCAGGCCTAACGCCGTGCGCATCTTCCTGATGGCGAAAGGCGGCCACCACACCGGCTGCAAGCCCATAGAGTTTTTGCGCGCCCGCAAGCTGCACCTGCACTTCGAAGCCCAGCCGCCCATCCAAGCAGACGGCGAACGAATGGAAGGCACCGACTTCGACATAGCATGCATCCCCGGCGCGCTGCAGGTGCTGGTGCCGCAATACTGAAAAAGTGATAACCTGCCGCCCAGCGGCCATGCGCGCGTGGTACTCTGTAACGCGTAAGTCGCTTTAACGAACTGCAGCGAGAGAGGGGCACCCCCATGGCCGTTATGCCTGAAGAAGTAAAGCAACTGTTCACCGACGTTCCTAACGTGGTATTTGCCACCGCCCGCCCCGACGGGCAGCCCAACTGCTGCATCGTGGGCATGAAAGCCGTCATCGACGACGAAACCGTGTATCTGTCCGACCAATTCTTCAAAAAGACCTTGGCCAACGTGCAGGAAAACCCGAAGGTGTCGGTGGTGTTCTGGAAGGACCACGCAGCCTTCGAGTTGTACGGAACCGCCCGTTACGTGAACGAAGGCGAAGAATTTGAAGCCCAGAAGGCCTGGGTGAATGCCGCTTTCGAAAAGCTGGGCATGCCCATTCGCACCAAAGGCGGATGCTTTGTGAAGGTTGAGCAGGTGTTTTCTTCCGCCCCCGGCCCCACCGCCGGCGAACAGATTGCATAGCAGCGCTTTGTACCCGCCCCTATATAAGGAATCCCCATGTCAGACGAACCGCAAGAAAGCACGTTGCCCCTAGACGAAACTGAAGCCGCCCGCGCTGCGGACGCCGCCGCGCAGGCAGCGCCCGCCAACGCGCCGGAGTCTGCTGCGGCCCCAAGCCCCGAACAACCCACGGCCACCGCGGAAGGCCCGCGGCTGCCCCCGCTGTGGGCAGCGCTTCTGCCCATCGTGATTATGGTGGCTTTGATGGTGTACGTGTTCGGCTTCATTCACGATGCCGAAATCTACGATGCTGCGCACCTGCCCTTGGCCTGCAGCATTGTGGTTTCCTGCATAGTGGGCATTGCGTATGGGCGCAAGTTCTCCGACATGATGAAGGGCATCATCGAACGCATTACCACCTCACTTGAGGCCATCCTGATTCTGTTCATGGTGGGCTTCCTGATTTCCAGCTTCATGATAAGCGGCACCATCCCGGCGCTTATCTATTACGGCCTGGATTTGCTTTCACCTCAAACGTTCTTGCCGGTAGGCTGCATTTTGTGCGCGCTGGTGGGCATGGCATGCGGGTCTTCGTGGACCGCTACGGCCACGGTGGGCGTGGCGTTTATGACCATCGGCACGGGCTTGGGCATCAACCCTGCGCTGACTGCCGGCATGATCATTTCCGGCGCTTACGTGGGCGACAAGTTTTCGCCGCTTTCCGACACCACCAACTTAGCGGCCGCCGTGGCCGAAACCGACCTGTTCGACCACGTGCGGGCCATGGCTTCCACCACGGGCCCTGTGTTCGTGATTGCGCTGGTCATCTACACCATTTTGGGCGTGGGCGTTACGGGTGCCGGGTATGACCCCAGCGTGGCAACCGGCATCCAGGAAGCCATAGCCGAAACCTTCTGGATCAACCCGGTGCTGCTGCTGCCCATTGTGGTGGTGATTGTGGTGTGCGCGATGCGCGTGCCCGGGCTTATCGGTATTACGGTTTCGGTGCTGGTAGGCATCATCTTCTGCGTGGTGTTCCAAACCAACATGCTAGGCTCCGACGGAAGCATGGCACTAGCGGACATCTTCGCCATTCTGCATTACGGCCCCGGCATTGAAACCGGCAATGAACTGGTTGACGCGGCGCTTTCCAAGGGCGGCCTGGAAAACCAGATGTGGACCATCAGCCTTATCATTTTGGCCGTGTCCTTCGGCGGCGCGCTGGAGAGGTGCGGCGCGGTACAGCGCATCTTCGGTTCGTTGAAAGAGCGCCTGAACAAGCCCGGCAGCCTGGTGTGCGCCACGTTGGGCACCAGCTTGGCGTGCGACGCCGTGATGTGCGACCAATACCTGGGCATAGGCATTCCCGCCCCGCTTTACGTTGACAAGTACGACGAACAGGGCCTGGGCCGCAACATGCTTTCGCGCACGCTGGAAGACGCCGGCACCATGTGGTCGCCGCTGTTCCCGTGGACGGCATGCGGCGCCTATCAGATGAGCGTGCTAGGCCTTAGCCCCTTCGCGTACTTCCCGTTCGCATTCGTGAATGTGCTCAGCCCCATCTTCGCTGCCATCACCGTGCTTCTGAAGCGCAACATCTTCTGGGCCGACGGCGCCTACACCAACCTGCTGGGCAAAACGAAGATGAAGAAGCCCGCAGCTGCCCCCGAAGAAGCCCACGCCTTGGCAGTGGCCAACCTGGAGCGCCTGCGTGCCGAAGGCAAGGCCCCGGTGGTCAGTCAGTAAGCCTGAGCCTGAGAAGCTTTCCTGCACCCCCGCCCGTGCTAAAAGGGCGGGGGTGTTCTATACTTTGTTGGTTACGAAAGGGCATTCTGTGACCGAAACGCCAAGCAACAACGCAACCGAAAGCACGCCGGAGCAGCTGATAAGTGTGCTGCGCCCCGTGCGAGGATGGCGCCCGCTGCATGTGGCAGTGGTGCTGCTGTTGTGCGCTTCGCTGGTGGGGCTGGCGTTCATTGTGGGCAAGCCGCTGCCTGCGCCTTTCCCGCTTTCAACCACGCTTTCCAACCCCGCAGCCGTGGCAACAAGCGAAGACGGCCGCATGGCCATTGTTGACTCGCAGGAACAACGCGTGCTGTTCTTGGATGCCAACCGCCAGCTTTTGAACTACCTGGTGTTGGGTTCGCCCTGGTCAAACCAGCAAGTGTCCCATGTGTTCGACGTGGCAGTAAGCGGCGAAGACTATTACCTTGCCGGCCTTACCTACTACGAAGGCACCAACTACATAGAAAACGAGAAGCTGCTGCTCTACGACGCACGCGGAAACTACAAAAGCACCTTATACACCCTGCACCACGAAAAGGACGACCGTACCTGCACCGAATCTATGATTGCCATCAACGTGGCCGAAGACGGCGTGAACCTGCTGGTGCACCAGTATGACAGCATGACGGCCCGGCATGTTGCGCCGGACGGCACCACGTCCGACCTATGGAAGACCACCTTCACCGACCTGCCCTACTTCGCTGCCTACAATGACGAAAGCAGCTACGCCGTGGTAAGCACCATCACCGGCGCCGTGTATCTGGCATCCGACAATGTCACCGAATTGCTATTCGAAGACTCCACCGATTCGCTTATTTCCTTGGCGGCGCTGGTAGGCGAAAACGGCATGGTGTTCGCCGACCAGCTGCGAAATAGCATCTTGTACGTGGACGACCAGCACGCCCAGGCCCTGCGCATAGACTTAGGCGCCAACAACCCTGCAACGTATCTGAGCGTGAACGGGAACAACATCGTGTGGTGCGAACGGGGCAGCGAAGCAGCGGTGCTGTTCGACGCCACCCAGCCCGAAAACAAGCTGATCCCCTACAGCGGCGAAATCAGCAGCCTGAACGACCTGCTGTCCCAAGACAGCCTGAGCGCTTCGCACGCGCACCTGACCACCATAACCACCGTGCCCTACAGCCTGCATTTCGCGGCTTCCGTGCTGGCGAAATGGACGTCGCTTCTGTGCTTGTTGGCGCTGGCCGTGGTGGGCGTGGTGGTGGCCATCCGCAACCGCAAGACGCACCGCGCCTTAGCAGCCGTGCGGCGCAACATCACCGCCCTGGTGAGCATGTGCGTACTGGTGGCGTGCGCGGTGTTCTTCCTGACCCAGATTGGCACCTACCAGCGCGACGCCTTGGACCAGCGCGTGGAAAGCATAGCGGAGTTCATGTCGCGCACGTCGCCTACCACCTTCGGGCCCGATCTGGAAGCGGCCCACGTCGGCAGCGCCTTGTCGGCGGAAGGCTTCGCGGAAAGCAAGCAGCATCTTGATACCGCGAAAGCCTACCTTGACGCCCTGTGCGAAAGCTCCACCAGCAGCGGCGCGGCATTGGGCTACACCCTGTTTTCGGCGGACGAAAACGGCAACACCTATGTGGCGGCCACATACCGCTCTTCCGACCAAGTGGGCTGTCCCCAGCAGGAATTCCCCGCTGACCAGGTGAAAACCATGCTTTCCGACAATCCCCCCAACGTGTATTCCTACTCCACCGAAAACGAGCAGGGGCGCTTCCAGTGCAGCGCGGTGCCGGTGTTTTCTTCCCAGGGCAACCCGGTGGGCATTTTGGTGCTTGCCGGCTACACCAGCGCCATGGACATGGCGCTGGCCAACAACGGCGTGCGCCTGATCCTGACGCTTTTGGCCATAGGCTGCATAACGTATTTGGTGGTGGTTGAGCTAAGACATTTCCTGCGCAACCGCAAACAGTTCTTGGCGGCACAGGCACGCGGCGAACAGCGCCCGGAAACAAACATGGTGCGCACTTACGCCATAGGCGTGTTTTCCCTGATGGAATTCGATTCGGTGGTGCTGGTGCTGGCATCTGGCAGCGTGTTGGCCGCCAGTTCGTTTGCAGGCGTAAATGAACTGACCGGCTTGCCCGTGCTGTGCTACGGCATTGGCTTGGTGCCTGGCGCCCTAACGTTCCGCCTGCTGGCGAAGCGGTTTTCCATCCGCCGCATAGTGGGCGCTACCGCCGTGGTGGAAGCCGCACTGATGGCAGCCGTTGCCGGGGCGGCCTGGAGCGGCACCTTTGTGGCGTTCTGCGTGCTGGAAGTGGTGAACGGCCTGCTAAGGTCGATGTTGCTGAGCTCGGCTAACGCCCTGGTGGTTCGCTCGACCACCCAATCCGAGCGCCACGAGCGCCTGGAAGATTTAAAGCACGCGGAATTGGCCGCCAGCACCCTGCCGGTCATTTTGGCTGGCTTCGTGGCGCAATATGTTGGCTTCGGTGCGGCGTTCTTGCTGGGCGTGGTGTTGTCGTTGGCCTTGCTGACCGTGTTGCGCTACCTACCGAAGAGCACGCACTTCACCGAAACCGAGGAAGCCGTCACGTTCGACGGCCCCCTGCACAAGGAACTGGTCCATTCCGCCCGCGTGAACCTGAGGCTGCTGCTTACGCCCGCCCTGCTGGTGTTCTTCCTGTGCGGCGTGCTGCCCTTAGCGGCCATAGGCGGCTATGCGCACTACCTGTTCCCGCTGTTCGCCACCGGTGGCGGGGCGGCCACGGCGTCCATCACCACGCTGGTGGTGTTGGCGCACGTGTTCCAATACAGCGTGAGCGGAAGCGTGGCGCGGGCCTTGCAACGCGTGAACATGTGGGGCGTCATAAGCATCTGCCTGGCGTTCGCCGGCCTGCTACTGGTGGGCTTCTTGGCGAACCACACCTTTGTGTGGAGCCTGGTGGTGCTGGTGCTCATAGGCATTGCGGCCGAGGTGTGCTACCCCGCCCTGCACCTTATTTGGCCCCGCGAAACCCGCCGCCGCGGCTTTTCCGACGAACAGGTGCTGCCGCTCATCCTTACCGCTGAAAACGCCGCCACCGCCACGCGAGCGGCCTTGTTGGGCGTATTTCTGACCTTCGGCGCCTTCGCCGGATGCGTGGCCCTAGGCGCGCTGCTGTTGGCCGCCAGCCTGCTGTTCTACCTGCTAACCCGCCGCTCTAACCTGGCGAAAAGCCTGCCGGAAGCGGAAGAAGCATAAGGCTTGGAACAGATTCGTACTCGCTTGCACAGCAAAAGAGGCCCCGAAGGGCCTCTCTTGCAAGCGTAGTTGCGCGTGTTTTACTTGCAGTGCGGGCAGGTGCCGCCGGAGGCGCAGCCTGCGCAGGCGGCGGGCGAACAGCCGGCGCTGTCCGGGAAGTCGTTGATGTCGTACACCTTGGTGCCGCAGCCTTCGCAGCCCTTGCCGCTTTCGCAGCCGCAGCTTTCGCCTTTCAGCACGCTGCGCAGCGCCAGGGCCACCACGCCGGCCACCACCAGCAGAACAACAATCGTACCCACGGTCATGGCAAGCTCCTTACGCGGCGTCCGCAGCTGCCACGGAAGTCACGCGCGTGCCGCGTTTCTTCTTGGACGGGTCGGGCCTGAACAGCATGAACAGCACGAACGCGATGATGGCGATGGCCACTACCAGGCCAACCGGGTTCACGTCACCCGTAATGGCAGAACCAATCTGGTACACGCACAGGGCGAAGGCGTAGGCGTAGCCACACTCATAACCCACGGCCGCCCAGAACCACTTGCCGCTGGCCATTTCCCTGCGGATGGCGCCCATGGCCGCAAAGCAGGGCGCGCACAGCAGGTTGAAGAACATCAGCGATGCAGCGGCCGGCAGGGTGTACATGGCCGCCAGGTTGGCCCACAGGCCTTCGCCGCCACCGTACAGGATGCCGAAGGTGCCCACCAGGTTTTCCTTGGCGATAAGGCCCGTGACGGTGGAAGCAGCCGCTTGCCAGTCGCCCCAGCCCAAGGGTGCGAAGATGATGCAGATGGCGGAACCGAAGGCAGCCAGGATGGACATATCCATCTGGTCTTCGGTCAGCATGGTGAACGCACCGTCCACGAAGCCGAAGCTGGAAAGGAACCACACCAAAATGCAGGACAGCAAGATGATGGTGCCGGCCTTCTTGATGAACGCCCACGCGCGCTGCCACATGCTGCGCAGCAGGTCCACAAAGCGCGGCAGGCGGTATTCAGGCAGCTCCATCACGAACGGCGTGGTGTCACCGTAGAAGGGCCGGGTTTTTTTCAACATGATGCCGCTTACGATGATGGACGCAATGCCCACGAAGTACGCCAGCGTGGCAATAAGCCCGCTGCCGGCGAAGATGGCGCCCGCGAACAGCGCGATGATGGGCAGCTTGGCCGAGCAGGGCATGAACGTGGTGGTCATGACAGTCAGGCGGCGCGAAGATTCGCTTTCGATGGTGCGCGACGCCATGATGCCCGGAACGCCGCAGCCCGTGCCGATGAGCATGGGGATGAACGTCTTGCCGGAAAGGCCGAAGCGGCGGAAGATGCGGTCTAGGATGAACGCCACGCGTGCCATGTAGCCGCAGCCTTCCAAAATGGCCAACAGGAAGAACAGAATCATAATCTGCGGCACGAAGCCTAGCACGGCGCCCACGCCGGCAACGATGCCGTCAAGCACCAGGGCTTGCAGCCAATCGGCGCATTCGATGGCCGTCAGGCCGTTTTCGATAAGCACAGGGATGCCGGGCACCCAAATGCCGAACGCAGCGGGATCGGGTTCTTCCACGGCCAAGTATTCTTCGAACAGGGCCGCGTCGCCGGTGATGGCTTCGTCGGCCATCACTTCGCCGGTTTCTTCGTCAACGGGCGTGTAAGTGGCTTCCACGCCGGCGGCGGCGGCAGCGGTCACGAAGCTGTCCATGGCAGCGTCGTCAACATCTTCCCCGGCTTCACGCGCTTCCATTATGTCGGCCGCGCCCGCAACGCCAAGCTCTTCGGCCGCTGCCAGGTATTCGTCCACGAAGGCCTGGGCGGTGTCATATTCGCCAGCGGCTTCGTCAAGCTGTTCTTGGCCAGGGCCTAAGAACCAGCCGTCGCCGAACACGCCGTCGTTGGCCCAATCGGTGGCAAGGGTGCCCACGGTGCTCACGGAAATCCAATACACCAGGCCGATGATGACTATGAAGATGGGCAGCGCCAGAATGCGGTTGGTCAGCACCTTGTCAATTTTTTCGGACACAGTGGCCGCGGCAGCGGCTTTCTGGTACACGTTGCCAATAAAGGAAGTGATGTTCTGATAGCGGTCGTTGGCGATGATACCTTCGGTGTTGTCGCCGAATTCCGCTTCGGCCTTGACCAGGACGCCCTCAACGTCAGGTACCGAAGAAAGCTGCGCAGCGGCGGCTTCATCGCGTTCTAACAGCTTCACGGAATAGTAGCGGCGCAGGGCCTGCGGCGTGTCGGCCGGCAGCTGGTCTTCCACCTGCTGCAAGTAGGTTTCCAAACGCGGCGAATACTTCACCGGCACGGGAATCTGCTTGGCCTGGGCGGCCTTCACGGCGGCTTCGGCGCATTCCTTCACACCCGTGCCGCGCAAGGCCGAAACCTCCACCACGGGCACGCCCATCTGTGCGCTCAGCTGGTCGGACTTCACGGTGTAGCCGCGCTTGTTCACCACGTCCATCTGGTTTAACGCAATAACCACCGGCACGCCGAACTCCATCAGCTGCTCGGTCAGGTACAGGTTGCGCTCCAAGTTGGTGGCGTCAACCACGTTGATGATGGCATCGGGGCCGGAAGCCAAGAACTGGCGGGCAACCACTTCCTCTTTCGTGTAGGGAGAAAGGGAGTAAATGCCCGGCAGGTCCACCATGCGGACTTCCTTGTTGCCCCGCAAGGTGCCTTCCTTTTTCTCCACCGTGACGCCCGGCCAATTACCCACAAACTGGTGATTGCCGGTGAACTGGTTGAACAGCGTGGTCTTGCCGGAGTTGGGATTGCCGGCCAATGCGATAGTCCAAGTCATGTGCTATCTCCTCCTTTACGCCACTTCGATGCGCTCGGCATCTTCCTTGCGCAGGGTCAGGTCGTATCCCCGCAGCGTGATCTGCAGGGGGTCCCCCAACGGGGCCACCTTCACCAGGGCAACTTCCACGCCCTTGGTCAGGCCCATATCCATAATGCGACGGCGCACGGCCCCGTCGCCGCGAAGCTTGGCGACCACTGCCTTTTCGCCCGCCTTCATGTCCGACAACTTCATGCTTTCGTAACCTTCACTTTCTGTGCATAGTTGCACTTCTCTAACAATGTTTCCCTAGACTAACACAAAAAGTTTCCCAAGGGTCACTTTTTTTGAAAAGATGTTGCGAACGGCGAAAAGCGCGACAAAAAGGGCTACGGTAGCTGTCACACGGGTATAGAATAGCTTCCGCACGAAAAAGAGCGCGAAGAAGAGAGCTGAGCCATGGACGAACTGATTGACATTTACGACGAGAACAAGCAGCCCCTAGGGATTACGGTGCCGCGCGAAGGCGCGTTCATGCAGGAAGGCCAGTTCATGCTGTACGTATTGGCCATCATCGAAAACCAGGAAGGCAAGTTCCTGATCACCCAGCGTTCCTTGGACAAGCATTGGGCGGCCGGCTGGTGGGAAACCACCGGCGGCTGCGTTTCCGCAGGCGAAACATCGGCCCAAGGCGTACAGCGCGAAATTGCCGAAGAGGTGGGCCTTGATGCCAGCGGCTTAGACCTGCAGCCAATCCACAGCTACAAAAACGTAGACCTGGCCCGCGGCGACAACTACATAGTGGACATCTACCACGCCCGCCTGGCGTTCGGCGAACAAGACGTCACTTTGCAGGAATCCGAAGCCATAGACTGCAAGCTTGCCACCTGGGAAGACATCTGCCGCCTGCACGAAGAAGGCATCTTCTTGCACTTCAACCGCATCCAAACCGCCCTGCAAGCCGAAAAGGGAGACAAGTAACCGACACGCTAGACGGTTGTGGGGGCAGGGCCGTCTAGCAGGGTGCGCTCGGACGGGAACTTTACTACGAAGGTGGCGCCGCCGCCTATGGTTTCGCGAATGGTGATGCTGCCATTGTGGGATGAAACAACGTGCTTGGCGATGGCCAGGCCCAGCCCCGTGCCACCGGTTTCCTTGTTGCGGCTTTTGTCCACGCGGTAGAAGCGCTCAAACACCTTTTCCCGCTCTTCTTCGGGAACGCCGGTGCCGTGATCGATTACCCGCACAAGGGTGCCGCCGTAATTCTGGTAGAAGGAAATCTGCACCGTGGAGCCAACGGGTGAATACCGCAGCGCGTTGTTGGTCAGGTTGTAAATCACCTGCTCAAGCTGCACTTGGTCACCCAAAACCCAGCAAGCATCCATCGGCCCTATCTCCACCATGCATTGGCGCTCTTCCGCAATGACCCTAAGCCTCTTGCGCACATCCGCCGCCACGGCCACCAAATCCACCGGCATGTCTTGCTCCGACGGGTCGGATTCGTCCAGGCGGGAAAGCGTCAGCACGTCGTTGATCAGCTCGCGCATATTCTGCGCCTCGTCATAGATAAGCCCGCTGAAACGCACCTGGTCGGCTTCGGGAACCAGGCCGTTCTTCATGAGTTCGGCATACCCGCTGATAACCTGCAAAGGCGTTTTCATTTCGTGGCTCACGTTGCTGGAAAAGTCGCGCCGCATGTTGGCGGCCGTTTCAAGTTCGGCGTTTTGGGCCTTCAGCAGCTTTTGCTGGTCGTCTATGCGCTGCAGCAGCGGGCGCATTTCCACATACACTTCGCTGTCAAGCGGATGCTCTATGTCTATGTTGTCGATGGGTGCCAACAGGCGATTCGCCAAATAACGGCTGATTGCCATCAAACATGCCATGGTCAGCGCCAACAAAGCCAACAGCGGCAACGCCATGTTTTGCGCCACGGAAACAAGCGAATAACGGGTTTGCCCCAAACGGACGAAACTGCCATCGCTCAGCTTGACGGCAGCATACAAAACATCGGTCTTCAGCGTTTCGGACCGACGTGCCGAAACCGCTTCACCGCTTTGGCGCGCTGCAACGATTTCCGGACGGTCCGCATGATTTTCCATAGTGGCACTGTCGGAAAGGGAATCAAAGATAACGGTGCCGTCTTGGCTGATAAGCGTAACGTGCAAGTCGGAAAACTGCACCGATGCCACCTTGACGCGCTGATCGGCAGAAAGCGAATCCAGCAAGTCGGCCGCCTGGGAAGCCTCAACCAGCAGTTCCTGGCTGGCTGAAGACTCGTACGTGTTAAAAGAAACCTGGGCCACCACCACGGCAACGACCAGCAACACCGCAGCGGTCACACCGGCGACACCTAAGAAGATCCGGCGGGAAAGCCTGATGCCTTTAGCGCCCGATTGCGCCATGCGCTAGTCTTCCCACGACTTGCCGTCGAAGGTGTACCCCACACCGCGCACGGTGCGGATAAGGCGCTCGGAACCGGGCAGCGCGTCGCACAGCTTGCGGCGCAGCGTCTGCACGTGCACGTCTACCGTGCGCGTTTCGCCCAGGAAGTCCATGTCCCACACCTTCTCTAACAGGCGTTCGCGCGACATGACGATGGTGCCATTTTCCATCAGGGTTCTCAGCAGGTCGAATTCCTTAGCGGTCAGGGCCAATTCGGCGTCACCCGCCGTGGCCTTGCGTGTGGCTTCCGAAAGCGTGATAGGCCCGCCCACCAACTGCCGGTCGGGCTCTTCGGAATGCAAGGACGAAGAGCGGCGCAGCAGCGCGCGGCAACGGCTGACCAGCTCCATCATGCCGAAAGGCTTCACCAGGTAGTCATCGGCGCCGGAATCAAGGCCTTTCACCTTGTCGTATTCTGTGCCCTTCGCCGTCAGCATCATCACGGGGATGGCGCTGGTTTCAGGGCAGTTGCGCAGCTTGCGCAGCACGTCCATGCCGTCCATGCCCGGAAGCATGATGTCTAGCAGCACCAGATTGGGAACGCGTTGGTGGACGGCGGCGAAAAACGATTCGGCTTCCGCGAAGCCCTGCGCTTCCAGCCCCGACTGCTCCAACGCATACAAGGCCAGGTCGCGAATGTTTGTGTCGTCTTCAACGTAATATATCATGGGCGTAATGTCCTTCGTGATTGGGCACATTTGGATTAAGTATATCAATCCAATATCAAGTTTTTGTAAAGGGAAGCAAACAGGGTAATCCTGAATCGGGTTTTGTTAGTTCATGGAGCCGGTGCGGTAGCCATCGGCGTCCAGGCACACGTGCTTGAACCCCAACGCATGCAGCGCTTCGCTGCCGCCTTCGCCCAAGAAGGCAAGCGCTTCGGCCGTGCGCTGCGGCGCCACTTCCACACGCGCCACGGCGCCTTGGTCGTGCACGCGCACGCGCACCTGCGCAAAGCCTGCGTCTATCAGCAGCTGCTCGGCGGCATCTACGCGCTGCAGCAGTTCGCGCGTGATGGTCTGCCCGTACGCAAACCGCGTTGCCAGGCAGGCAAACGAAGGCTTGTCCCAGGTGGGAAGCCCCAAGCGCTTGCTGATGGCGCGGATGTCTTGTTTGGTAAGCCCCGCCGCTTCAAGCGGGCTTAAGACGCCCCGTTCCTTCACAGCCTGCGCGCCGGGACGGAAGTCCGCCTGGTCGGACACGTTGGAGCCTTCCGCGCAGGCAAGGTGTTCCCCTGCCGCCATCCAGCCTTGAGTATGCGCGTGCGCATCAGCCGCTTCCTGCACGCGGGCGAACAGGTCCACCTTGCACAAGTAACAGCGGTTGCGCGGGTTTTCGCTGAAGCCTTCCACCTGTTCGGGGTTGTGGTCTATCAGCACCTGCGGGATGCCGTGCTGTTCGCAGAACGCCTGGGCTTCGGCGGTTTCGCGCGCCGGGTACAGCGCGTTGGTTTCCGTGACGGCAAGCACGCGCCCCGGCAACTGTTCGTGCGCAAGGGCCAGCAGCAAGGTGGAATCCACCCCGCCCGAAAAGCTGACGGCCACCGCACCTAGTGCGCGCAGATTCGCACGCAGGGTTTCCAGCTTGGCCTGCAGGTTGGAAGTCAGTTCGGCATCCACGGCTTAGTTGCCCCACTCCGCACGCATGCGTTCCCACTTGGCGTCGCGGCCTGCCACAATGGCGGCCACGTCCGCTTCGTCCACCCCGCGGAAGCGCGCCTGACGGCGCAAGTAGTGTTCCACGCTGGTGAATTCGGCGGGGTTGCGCGTCAGCCTGAACTGACCGTTTTCGTATTCGGCCAGATACCACAGGCCGCAATCCACCACTTCCTTGGCAATGTCGGCCGTTTCATCAACCGGGTATCCCCAGCCCGTGGGGCATGGGGCAAGCACGTGCAGGTAGCGCGTGCCGCGCACATTGGCGGCCTTTTCCAGCTTCTTCAGGAAGTCCGGCAGGTAACCCACGCTGGCCGTGGCGGCGTAACTTATGCCATGGGCGGCCACTATTTCGAACATGTTCTTCTTCTGCGTCAGGCAGCCATGCACGTTTTTGCCGCTTGGCGTGGTGGTGGTCTTCGCGCCGAAGGGCGTCAGGCTGCTTTTCTGCACGCCGGTGTTCATGTAGGCTTCGTTGTCGTAGCACACGTAAATGATGTCGTCGTTGCGGTCGATGGCACCGCTGAGCGCCTGGATGCCGATGTCGGCCGTGCCGCCGTCGCCGGCGAAGCCCACCACGGGGTATTCCGCAGGGTCAAGGCCTTGCACCTTCAGCCCCGCGCGGATGCCCGAAAGCACAGAAGCCGTGGCGGCAAACGGCGTAATCATAGCGTTGTTGGCGAAGCACAGCTGCGGGAACACAAAGCCCACCGCGCTCATACAGCCGGCCGGCAGAGCACACACGGTGTTTTCGCCGAACACCTTCAGCGCATGGCGCACCGCCAAGCTGCCGCCGCAGCCTGCGCAGGCCTTATGGCCGAAAAACAGTTCATTGTCGGAGATGGTTTTCGCGGTGATGGCCATGTTAGCACCTCCCTTCTTCTGGCACGCCTAAGAAGGTGACCAGGGGCAGCCCCGCCGGGTTTTCCAGCGCGGCGAACATGTCTTTTACCTGGTCAGGGCTAATGTCGGCCCCGCCTAGGCCGCCCACGAAGTTGTAGGTGGGAACGCGCACGCCCGCTTGGTGCAAGGCGGAATTCACATTGGTGGCAACGGTTCCTTCCGCGCCGAAGGAGATGTCTTTTTCCAGCACGGCCACGGCATGCACGCCCGCCAACGCAGCGGCAATCTGTGCACCCGGGAAAGGACGCATATAGCGCAGCTTCAGCAGGCCTATCGCTTCGCCTTGCGCGCGCAGCGCGTCCACCACGCTGCGCACCAGGCCCGCAGCCGACCCCAGCGTGACCACAACACGCGTGGCGTCTTCGCAGCGGTAGGCTTCCACCATGCCGGGGTACGTGCGGCCCATCACCTGGGCAAACCGCGCCTCCACCTGCGTGATTACGCTTGCGGCATCCAGCATGTCCTGGTGCGCCCAGTACTTGTAGTACGTGTTGTGCTCCGGCCCCGCGGTGTAGCCCATGTTCACCGGGTGCGCGAAGTCGAACTTGTTGGCGGTTTCGAACGGCGGCAGGAACTCATCGGCCTGTTCGGGCGTGGGAATGTCTACGCTTTCGTAGGTGTGCGTGAGGGCGAAGCCGTCCAGGTTCACCATGAACGGCGTGCTCACCTGGGGGTTTTCGGCTATGGCATAGGCCATCAGCGCCATATCCAGCGCTTCTTGGGCGTTTTCCACGTACGCCTGGATCCAGCCGTGGTCTAACAGCGCCAAGCTGTCACGCTGGTCGCCGTATATGTTCCATGGCAGCGCGGTGGAGCGGTTGGCGTTCATCATCACGATGGGAAAGCGCCCGCCGGCGGCGTACGTGAGCACTTCGGCCATGTACAGCAGGCCTTGGCTGCTGGTAGCCGTGAAGGTGCGCACGCCCGTGGCGCTGGCGCCCATGGCCGCGCTAAGGGCGGAATGTTCCGATTCCACGTGCAAGTATTCCGCATCCAGCGTGCCCGCTTCCACCATTTCGCTTAGGCGCTCCACCACCACGGTTTGCGGGGTAATAGGATAGGCGCTTATCACCTGGGGTTTTGCCAGGCGCACGCCTTCGGCCAAGGCTTCGTCGCCCGAAAGGAACCGCAACATGTTAGGCCTGACCTCCTTCCGGAATCATGCTCAGGGCGCCAAAGCGGCACGCACGCACGCACATGCCGCAGCCCTTGCAGAAGTCGTAGTCGATGGCGATAGGGGTGCCGGCATTGGGAGTAGATTTCTCCACTCCGGCGGCTTCGCCGCCTCCGGTTGGGGTGACGCTTGTTGCAGCTTTCACCTTGTAGATGGTGCCGTCGGGGCAGTCCATATAGCATTTCAGGCAACCGGTGCAGGCGGCGGGGTCAATCACGGGGCACTGGGTGCGCCAGCCGGCGTTCTTCGTGACCAGGTGGCCCGCATCCCAGCAGGTGTTGCGCGCGTATACGGCGTGGTCGGCCGGAGGCGTGCGCAGGGTGGGAATGCGGCGGTTGGCGGGCGGTTGGGGCTGGTCGAGGGCTTCTAAGCCTGCTGCGGGGGTGCCTGCTTCGCAGTTGGAAGCCTTCCCCACTTCGGCAGGAGCTGCACCCGTTGCCGGCGCGGCAGCTTCGCCTTGCACCAGCTGCGCCACCACGCGATCGATGATGCGCAGGTTGGCGTCATGCAGCTTCGGTGCCATGTACTGGCGCACCGCCTCTTTCGCCTGGTCAGGCTGCAGGCCTTCGCACAGCACAGCAAGCGCGCCCAAAAACACGGTGTTGGGAATGTCCCGCCCTAGCACTTCCAGCGAAAGACCGCTGGCGTCCAGCGAAAGAATGCGCGGGTCATCGAAGCTGTGGGTGGTGTTCACCAATGCGCGGCCGCCGGGCTTCAATTCGCGTTCCCAGCCTTGCGCAAACAGCGTCTGGTCCAAATACACCACGAAATCCGCCTGGTTGATGGCGCTGCGGTCCCCCACCGGCGCATCCGAAAGCTTTGTGAACGCCCGCATGGGCGCCCCACGCCGTTCGGGCCCGAAGGACGGAAAAGCCAGCGCGTGCGTTCCCGGTGCCAAGGCCGCAGCCGCGCCTAGCAGCCGCGCCGCCGTGAACGCGCCCTGCCCGCCGCGCCCATGCCATAACACTTCGATCATGAATCCCCCTGCGATCAAGATTTTGTTGCGTGCCTATTGTATGCGAAAACGCCCGCCGCTCAGGTTGCGGCGGGCGCACTGGTGCAGTCAAAGTGCCCAGATTTACCGTGCGTACAGCTTCAGGCTCTTTTCCAGGTAGGCCACAAAACGTTGGCCCAGGTCACTTAGCTGCGCACCCTTCGGTAGCACATACCCCAAGGTCAAGCGCTCGTCGGTTTCCAGGGGCACGGTGGCAAGCGAGCCGCCGTCGGTGATGCCCACCAGAATGCCGCTGGTCACCGTATAGCCGTTCAGGGCCGTGATCAGCTCAGACAGGCTGGCGCGGTCGGTGCAAGCGATGGTCTTGCCGCGGGGAATATGCGAAAGCGCTTCTTCGGCGAAGGCCGCCGGGGCATCTTCGCCCTGGTCGAAGTACAGATAAGGCCAATCAGCCAGCTGGTCTAAGTGCAGGCTTTTCGCGTTGGAAAGCGGGTGGCTGGCCGAAAGCGCCACCATGGGGGAACTTTCCACCACCGCGGTGAATTCCAGGCCGCGGGCTTCCAGGGCCGCGTCAAGTTCGGCCGCCGTGTCGGACGTCTGCAGCAGCACACCTAGCTCAGAAGCGCCGGTGGCCACGTCGTCGATCACCTGGGCCGTGGTGCGGTCGCGCAGCGCGTAGGCGTATTCGCTGCCGCCTTCCGCCAAAACGGTGTGGGCAAAGGCCTGCACGTCAAACAGGTAGTGCTGGCCGGAAACTGCAAAGGTGCGTGCCATGTTACTCAGCCTTCTTTCGCTCGTCGATGAAACGGGACGCCTTATGTTCGGATTCTACACCCAGCTTGCCGTTTTCGAACACTAACACCTTGGCCGGGCGCACGCCGCAGTGGGTCTTCAGCTCGTTTTCCACGCGCCGCGCCACTTCGTCGAAGGGCTCGTCGCTGCCGAATACGCGCTCAACGGACACTTCGTATTTCGTGGTGTAGTTCTGGTCGTACACGCGGATGCGGTATTCGCCGGAAAGCCCGGAATCGTTGCGCACCACGTATTCGATGTCGGACGGGAACACATTCACGGCGCTGACGATGAACATCTCGTCGCGGCGGCCCTGGATGTAGATGCGCGTGGTGGTGCGCCCGCATTCGCATTTCTGCTTGTTGATGCGGCCGATGTCGCCCGAACGGAAGCGGATCATGGGGCGCGCGTGCTTCTTCAGCGTGGTGTACACAATTTCGCCGGTTTCGCCTTCGGGCAGCACCTCGCCGGTTTCGGGGTTGATGACTTCCACCAGAATCTGGTCCTCTATCAGGTGCAGGCCGTCCTTGTGTTCGCACATGGCCGCGCACGCGCCGTAGATGTCGGACAGGCCGAAGAAGTCGTACACGCTGGCATCCCAGATGTCTTCGATGGCCTTACGCGTGGTTTCGATGGAGCCACCGGGTTCGCCGGAAATGATGATGGTCTTCAGGCTGGCGAAGTCAACCTTGGGGTCATACCCCTTTTCGATGGCCTTTTGCCCCAAAAGCCACGCATACGATGGCGACGACCAGAAGAACGTGGGTTGGTAGTGCTTCATGGCCCACAGCAGGCGATCGGAAGGCACCGCGCCCACCCAGATGCCCAGCGCGCCTAAGTTCTGCGCGCCGATGACGCAGGGGCCGCCCACGTACAGGGCGAAATTCATGCCGTGCAGGTAGCGGTCGTTCGGGCGCATGCCGGCCTGCCAGAACAGGCGGCTTTCGGCGTCCATGAAGTCGTCGAAGTCCTTCTGGTTGAACGGGCTCATGGTGGGCACGCCGGTAGAGCCGGAACTGGTTGCCATGTACACCACGTCGTCTTCGGGCACGGCGCACAGCTCGCCGAAGAAGCTGCCCACGCCTTGGGTGTCGCGTTCGGTCTGCTTGGCGATGAAGGGGAACTTCTCCAGGTCCTTCAGGCTGGTCACGCTGTAGGGGTCAACGCCGGCTTCGTCCCATGTGCGCTTGTAGTACGGCGCGTTTTCGTAGGCGAAGACCAGTTCCTCCTTCAGGTTTTCCAACTGCAGGGCTTCCAGCTCTTCGCGGGAAGCGCACTCGATTTCCGGGTCGTAGTACTTTTGGTCGTAGGGTATGTGTTTCTTTGCCATCGGTTTGTATCCTCCCTTGGTCCGCAGGCAACAGCTTTGCTTGCTGGTTGCCTAGTATGCCCCATTACAAGGGAGTTTTGCCTTATGGCTTTCTTCGCGCTAGTTATCAGTTTTTTCGATAGCAACCTGCAGCGCGCGGTCGATAGCAGCAATCAGGTCTTCCGCCGCTTCCAGGCCGCAGCTTAGGCGCACCAGGCCCGCGGGAATGCCCGCGGCTTCCAGCTGAGGATCGGTCATCTGCCGGTGCGTGGTGGCCGCCGGCACCAAGCAGCACGTGCGCGCGTCGGCCACGTGCGTGGCGATGATGCCCACTTCCAGGGCCTCCATGAACGCACAGGCCGCCGCCCGGCCGCCCGCAATCTGGAAGCTGACCACGCCGCAGCTGCCCTTCGGCAGGTATTTTTGCGCCAGCGCGTGGAAGGGGTCGGCTTCCAGCCCTGGGTAGGCCACCGCCGTCACGGCCGGATGCTGCTGCAGGTGCTGCGCCACGGCCAGGCCCGTTTCGCAGTGGCGCGCCATGCGCACCGCCAGGCTTTCCAGGCCAAGGTTGAGCAGGTAAGCGCTTTGCGGGCTTTGGATGGAACCCAAGTCGCGCATCAACTGGGCCGTGGCCTTCGTGATGAACGCGCCTTCCCGGCCAAAACGTTGCGCGTACACCACGCCGTGGTAGCTGTCATCGGGCGTAGTCAGGCCCGGGAACTTGTCTGCGTGGGCCATCCAGTCGAAGCGCCCCGCGTCCACAATGGCCCCGCCGACCGCCGCGGAATGACCATCCATGTACTTGGTGGTGCTGTGGGTGACAATGTCGGCGCCCCATTCGATGGGCCGGCAGTTGATGGGCGTGGGAAACGTGTTGTCAATGATGAAAGGCACGCCGTGGTCGTGCGCGGCCTGCGCAAACAGTTCGATGTCGAGCACCTGCAACGACGGGTTGCAGATGGTTTCGCCGAACACCGCCTTGGTGTTGGGGCGAAAAGCGGCGTCAAGTTCGGCCCGCGTGGCCGTAGGGCTCACAAACGTGGTTTCGATGCCCATCTTCGCCATGGTGACGCTGATCAGGTTGAATGTGCCGCCATAGATGGCCGACGACGCCACGATGTGGTCCCCGCAACCGCAGATGTTGAACAGCGCGAAAAAGTTGGCCGCCTGGCCCGACCCCGTGAGCATGGCCGCGCTGCCGCCCTCAAGCGCCGCAATCTTGGCCGCCACCGTGTCGCACGTGGGGTTTTGCAGGCGCGAATAGAAGTAGCCGGACGCTTCCAGGTCGAACAGCGCCCCCATGGCGTCGGCCGATTCGTAGCGAAACGTGGTGGACTGAACGATGGGCACCTGCCGCGGCTCCCCCTGCTTGGGATCGTAGCCGCCTTGGATGCAAAGGGTATCAAGCGTGGTCATGTTGGTTCCTTCCTGGTTCACAATTGCGTGCTTACAAGCATAGCGAAAACTGGGACCGTTGACACGAGTGGTTTTTGGGAGTCCTCCCCGCGGGGGATGGCGGATGAGTCAAAAGAGGGCAGGCACATGAGTCACCCAGGTCTCTCAGCCGGCGCGCTGGCCGCAAAATATCGGCTGTGAACGAATGGGGCAGGGGCGAAAAAGTAAAAAGCCAGTCGTGAACGAATCGCCTCCCGAGGATTGGGGCGCGGGGCGTAAAAAGGACGGCTGTGCACGAACAAACGCCCTGCGGGGGCCCTTGCGGGGGCAGCGCGCCAGGCCCATTCGTTCACAATCGGCATTTTTGCTTTTTCGTCAGGCGGCCATTCGTTCACGACCGTCCTTTTTGCGTCACGCTCGCGGGGCCCGGCGGCCCGCCCGCGCGTTTGTTCGTTCATAGCTGGCTTTTTGCTGCGGGGCCCCTCCAGGAACGCGCAAACGAGCCGGGCTAGGACTTCACCTAACGGGCGCGCTACAGCTTTCGGACAGCCGGCAGGCTTCCTATAGCATTTCGGCTATGTCGTAGATTAGGCGCTCGGTTTTTTCCCAGCCCAGGCAGGCGTCGGTGATGGATTTGCCGTAGATGCCGCCGTCAACGGGCTGATTGCCGTCTTCGATGTAGCTTTCCACCATGAAGCCCTTAATCAGGCGTTTGATTTCGGGGTTGTAGGCGCAGTAGTTCAGCACCTCTTTCATGATGCGCGGCTGCTCGAAGGGGTTTTTGTGGGAATTGGCGTGGTTGCAGTCGATGATGACTGCGGGGTTGGCCAATTCGGGGTGCTCTTCGTAGCGCTTCAGCAGGTGCGTCAGGTTTTCATAGTGATAGTTGGGGTACGTGGCGCCGCTTTCGTCGGTGAAGCCGCGCATGATGGCGTGCGCTAAGGGGTTGCCCTGCGACTGTGCCGCCCATCCGCGGTAGATGAAGTCGTGTTGGCTTTGCGCGGCCACGATGCTGTTCATCATCACGGAAAGGTCGCCCGACGTGGGGTTTTTCATGCCCACGGGCACTTCTATGCCGCTGGCCACCAAGCGGTGCTGCTGGTTTTCCACGCTGCGCGCGCCCACGGCCACGTATCCCAGCACGTCATCCAGGTACTTGTAGTTTTCCGGGTACAGCATTTCGTCGGCGCAGGGAAATCCCGCTTCGGCCAGGGCGCGCATGTGCAGTTCGCGCGTGGCCAGCACGCCGCTGAAGGCGTCCGGTCGGCCGTTGGGGTCGGGCTGGTGCACCAGGCCCTTGTAGCCTTTGCCGGTGGTGCGGGGCTTGTTGGTGTAGATGCGCGGGATGATGATGATTTTGTCCTGCACCTTTTCCTGCACGGGCACCAGGCGCATCACGTAATCCATCACGCTGTCTTCGTTGTCGGCCGAACAGGGGCCAATAATCAAAATCAGGCGGTCGTCCTCGCCGGTGAACACCTTGGCAACTTCCAGGCGGCGCGCCTGCACGCGCTCTTCCATGGCGGCTGTCAGGGGGTATTTTTCCTTGACCTCCATGGGGATGGGCAGCTTGCGCTCGAAAATCATATTCATAGCTTGGCTCTTCTTTCGTTCTCTCTTGTTCGCGCCGACGGGGCCGCGGAGCGGCCAGCAGCGTTTTGTGCATCGGGTAGCCAGTATACGCATTTCATGTGCTTATTACAAAAATGAAAAAAGATATAACAAAGTGTGTTTACTCGAACGGCGAACCCGCAGGTAGAACACATGCCCCGCACGCGCCGCCTGCGCCCAGCACGCGCCCCGCGGGCGCGCTGGGGCCCGCACGCGCGTCGCAAGCCTACGCGCGCTTTTCCCGCGGCATGCGATAGCCGTACACCGGCCCGAAGAACAACAGGCACGCCACCACAATGCCAAATGCCAGAACTTCGGCAATGGCGCAGGCAAACCACAGGCTTTCCGTGCCAAACAGCAACGGCAGCAGCAGCACGGCCGCAGTCTCTAAAACGATAGTGCGTACAAACGAAATGCCCGCCGAAACCAGCCCGTTGCCCAGCGCCGTGAAAAACGCGCTGCCGAATATGTTGAAGCCCGCAAACAGGAAGCACAGGTAGAAGATGCGGAAGGCATGTTCGGTATAGGCACACAGCTGCGCGTCGTAGCTGCAGAAGGCATAGGACAGCGGAAAGGCCAAAAGCTGGCACACCAAGAACACGCCCGCGCTGGCAATGCCCACAATGCGCAGGCTTTTCACCAGCAGACTGCGCACCTCGGCCGGCTGCCGCGCCCCGTGCTGGAAGCTGACCAGCGGACTGGCCGCCATGCTGTAGCCTTCGAACACGGCCGAGAATATGTAGTACACGAACATGATGACGCCGTAGGCGGCCACGCCTGTTTCGCCGGTCAGCGCCAGCAGCTGGATGTTGTACACGATGCTGACCACGCTGACCGCCACCACCGCCATCATCTCCGACGACCCGTTGACGCAGATTTTCCCCAACAGCTTCAGGTCCAAGCGTGTGCGCCCCAGCCGGAAGAAGCTGGAATTTTTGCACGCGAAGTACACCACCGGCGCCAGCCCGCCCAGCCATTCGCTGGCGTTGGTGGCAAGCGCAGCACCCACATATCCCATGTTCAGCGCCGCCACCAGCACGAAGTCAAGCACGATGTTCGCCAATCCCGAAGCCACGGTTATTCCCAGCCCCAGCTTCGGCTTGCCGGCCGTGGTCATGAGTATCTGGAAGGCCGTCTGCAGCACATAGCCCGGCAGCGAAAGGAAGATGATGCGCCCGTACACCGAAGCGTCTTCCAGCATCTGGCCACTTGCGCCCATGGCTTCGGAAATCCAAGGACACAGCGCAAAGCCCAGCACAGCCAGAACCACGCCCACCCCGAAGGTGACATACACCAGCAGGGAAAAGGTACGATTCGCCTGATCGTGTTCACCCTTGCCGCGCATCATGGAAACGACGGCGCTGCCGCCGGCACCCAACATGAAGCCCACCGTGCTTAGCACCATGATGACCGGCATGATGAAATTCACCGCCGCGAAGGCCGTGGCGCCCGCGAAATTCGACACGAACAGGCCGTCCACAATGCCGTACAGAGACGTGAAAATGCACATGGCTATGGAAGGCAGCGCGTAGCGCAGCAGCGCCCAGCTGGTGAAATGCGCAGACATATCCACTTGTTTTTTGGCCATAAGCACCTTTTTGTAGCACAATGGGACGTACCAAGGAATGATACAGCAGACAGGAGCCCGCATGAACACCACATTGTGCTACATACAGCGCGCTAACAAGTATTTGCTGCTGTTTCGCAACAAGAAGAAACACGACGTCAACCAAGGAAAATACGTGGGCGTGGGCGGCAAATTCTTGCCCGGTGAAACCCCGGACGAATGCCTGCTGCGCGAAGTGCGCGAAGAAACTGGCTTTCGGCTGACGGAATTCCAACTGCGCGGCTTGGTGCGCTTCGAAAGCGACACCTGGGAAAACGAGGACATGTACCTGTACACCGCCACCGCGTTCACCTGGGCCGACGGCACGCCGGCAGAAGGCTTCCCCGTGCCGGAATGCGCAGAAGGCACCTTCCAGTGGGTGGACATAGCGCAGGTGGAGAACCTTCCCGCCTGGGAAGGCGACCGCCATTTCCTGCGCGCGCTGGCCGCCGGCCGCACCGATATCCGTATGACGCTGACCTACGTTGGCGATACGTTGGTGCGGGCGGAAGGCGTTTAGCGTTGCGCGTTTACGCCAGGGAGGCCTCGAAACCAGCTTCTATTACGGCGGCCACCAGGGCTTCGGCATTCAGCCCGCGGCCTTCCACCGCGGCGGATTCTTCGGCCAGGCTGACGGTGGCGGCAGTCACGCCGTCGGCGGCCTCAAGCGCGTCCTTCACGCGCGCCACGCACTTTTCGCAGTGCATGCCTTTCACGCTCAGCTCCACCGTTTCTTTCGCACTAAACAAACTCATCAGGTCTCCTATCCTTGGCGCTCTGCGGCCCACTTCGGCTTCCAGCCGCGCAGGCGCAGCGCGTTGCTTACCACGCAGATGCTGCTTAAGCTCATGGCCAACGCAGCGAAATCCGGCGTGAGCGTGATGCCCCAGGGCGCCAACGCGCCCGCCGCCACCGGAATGCAGATAGCATTGTAGAACAAGGCCCAGAACAAGTTCTGTTTGATGTTACGCAGCGTGGCACGGGAAAGCTGGATGCCGGCAGGCACGTCCATCACATCGGATCGCACCAACACCACGTCGGCGCTTTCTATGGCCACGTCGGTGCCGGCACCTATGGCTATGCCCACGTCGGCCCGCGCCAAGGCCGGTGCGTCGTTCACGCCGTCGCCCACCATGGCCACCTTGCCCTTCGCCTGCAGCGCGCGCACCTGGGTTTCCTTGCCTTCGGGCAACACGCCAGCCACCACTTCGTCCACACCCACCTGGGCTTGGATGGCCTGGGCGGTTTGCGGGTTGTCGCCGGTCAGCATGACCGTGCGGATGCCCATGGCCCGCAATTCCGCCACGGCTTGCGCGCTGGTGGGCTTCACGGCGTCGGCCAGCGCTATCAGGCCCAGCAGCATGCCGTCCCACGCAAAGAACAGCACCGTCTTGCCTTGCGCGGCGAAGGCGTCGGCTTCGGCGGCGTATTCGCCCACGTCAATCCCCTGCTGCTGCATTAGCTGCACGTTGCCCGCGAAGGCCGGGGCGCCTTCCACGGTGGCGCGCACTCCCCCGCCGGGCACTTGCGCGAAGTCCTTCGCAGGCAGCACGTCGGCGCCTTGGGCTTCCAAATACGCGCACACGGCGCGCGCCAAGGGGTGTTCGCTTTTACGCTCCAAGCCGCGGGCTAACATGTACAGATCTTCGCGGTCTATGCCTTGGGCCACCAACACGTCGGTCACTTCGGGCGCGCCTTTGGTGATGGTGCCGGTTTTGTCCAACACCACGGTTTTCACATCGTGCGCGGTTTCCAAAATTTCGGCGCTCTTGATGAGAATGCCCTGCTTGGAGCCGCGCCCCATGCCCACCATGATGGCAGTAGGCGTGGCCAGCCCCAGCGCGCACGGGCAGCTGATGACCAGCACGCTGATGCCATGCACCACCGCGGCGCTCCATCCGCCGCCCGTCAGCAGCCACACCGCGAACACCGCCACGGCAATGGCAATGACCGCCGGCACGAACACGCCGCTGATGCGGTCGGCTATGCGCTGGATGGGCGCTTTTGAGCTGGTGGCGTCATCGACCAACTTGATGATGCGCGCCAAGGCGGTGTCTTCGCCCACGCGCACGGCGCGCATCTTCAGGTAGCCGGCGGTGCTTACCGTAGCGCCGGTCACTTCGCTGCCTGCCGCCTTGTCCACCGGGATGCTTTCGCCGGTCAGCGCCGATTCGTCCACGCTGCCTGCGCCTTCCACCACCACGCCGTCCACGGGGATGCTAGCACCGGCACGCACCACCAAGATGTCGCCAGGTTGCACCTGCTCAGCGGGGATTTCGGTTTCGCTGCCGTCGTCTTCCATGCGCACGGCGGTCTTCGGTGCCAGGTTCACCAGCGCGGTCAGGGCGTCGGTGGTGCGACCTTTCGCGCGCGCTTCGAAGTACTTGCCCAGCGTGATCAGCGTTAGGATCATGCCGGCGCTTTCGAAATACAGGTCCATGGCAGCAGCGTGCGCGCCTTGTAGGTCCCCCGCGCCTAACGCTATACCTACGCGGTACAGCGCCGCGATGCTCCACAGCGTGGAAGCCGCAGCGCCCAAGGCCACCAGCGTGTCCATGGTTGGCGTGCCGTGCGCCAAGCTTTTGAACCCGTTGCGGAAGAATTTGAAGTTCACGAAAATGATGGGGATGACCAGCAAAAACTGCGTGAGTCCCAGCGTCATCACGTTGGCATGGCCCAACAGGAACTGCGGCAGCGGCCAACCATACATATGCCCCATGTCCACGTAAAACAGCGGGATAGCGAAGATGAAGCTGACAATCAGGCGCAGCTTCACCTGCTTGGCTTCCTGGGCTGCGGCATTTTCCGGGCGTGCGGCGGGCGCAAGCGCAGGCGCGGCAGTCCCGCCGGCAACGCGCGGCACGGCACCATAGCCGGCGGCATCCACGGCCGCGCTGATGGCATCTAGCACAGCGGCGTCCCCGCTATAGGTGACTTCCATGCTGTTCTTCAGCAGGTTCACGGCCACCCGCTCCACGCCTTCCACCCCGCTGGTGGCTTTTTCCACGCGGGCGGAACACGCAGCGCAGGTCATGCCCGTTACATCGAAGGTTTGCGTGGCCACAGCGCGCCCCTAACGCTGGAAGAGCTGCATCAACGTGAGCACTTCGTCGACAACGTCATTGTTGCCTTGGCGGACCTGCTCCACCACGCACGTTTCCATATGGTTGCGCAGCACCGCCTCGCTAACCTTGCGCACATCCAGCAGCCCTTACGCGCCGCCGCCGAACAGGGCCAGCATGAAGCCGGCGGCCACAGCGCTGCCAATAACGCCGGCCACGTTGGGGCCCATGGCGTGCATCAGCAAGAAGTTGCTGGGGTTGGCCTTTTGGCCTTCGGTCTGCGAAACGCGCGCGGCCATAGGCACAGCCGAAACGCCGGCCGACCCAATGAGCGGGTTGATCTTGCCGTGCGTGATAACGCACATCAGCTTGCCCAGCAGCAAACCACCGCAGGTGGCCAGTATGAACGCCAGCAGGCCCAGCACAATAATCTCTAGCGTTTCCAGCGTCAGGAAGCGATAGTACAGCGCGGTGCCGCCCACGGAAATGGACAAGAAGATGGTCACGATGTTCATGAGCGCGTTTTGCGCGGTGTCGGACAGGCGGTCAGTCACGCCAGATTCCTTCAGCAGGTTGCCCATCATCAGGCAGCCCAGAAGCGGCGCCACGGAAGGCAGCAGCAGGCACACGAACAGGGTGACCACAATGGGGAAGATAATCTTTTCCCGCTTGGACACCGGGCGCAGCTGGTCCATCTTGATCTTGCGCTCCTCTTCGGTGGTCAGCAGGCGCATGATGGGCGGCTGGATCAGCGGGATTAACGCCATGTACGAATACGCGGCAATGGCGATGGCGGCCAAGTATTCCGGCGCCAGCTTGGATGTCAGCCAGATGGCCGTGGGGCCGTCGGCACCGCCGATGATGCCGATGGAGGCGGCCACGTTAGGAGCAAAGCCGATAGCGCCGGCCAACAGGAAGGCACCGAAGATGCCAAACTGCGCCGCCGCGCCTAACAGCAGGCTTTTGGGGTTGGCAATCAAGGGGCCGAAGTCGGTCATGGCACCCACGCCAATGAATATGAGCGACGGATACAAGCCGGACTTCACGCCTATATACAATATGTCTAACAAGCCACCTTCGTGGAAAATGTCGGTGATGGTGGCCTCTTCGGCAATGTAGGCGTCCCACAGTTCGGGGTGATACATATCGCCACCGGGGATGTTGGCCAACAGCATGCCGAATGCGATGCCCACCAACAGCAGCGGCTCGAACTTCTTGCCTATCCCTAAGTACAGCAGGACCACGGCAAGCAGCAGCATGATCACCTGCCGGAAGTCCACGAACAGCGTAGCGAAGCCAGACGTGGCCCACAGGCTGCCTAAGATGTCTAATGCATTGGTTTCCACGGCTTGTCTCCTAAATCACCAGGAGGGTGGCGCCGGTGTCGACCGTTTGGCCCACAGAAGCAACAACCTGGGCCACTTGGCCGTCACAGGGTGCGTTCACTTCCACGTTCATCTTCATGGCTTCCACCACGGCTACCACGTCGCCTTCCTTCACGGCGTCTCCTACGTTCACGTCGATGGAAATCACCGTAGCGGGCATGGGCGCCACCACCGGCGTGCCGGAAGCAACCGCGGCGGGCGCGGCAGCAGCGGGTGCCGCAGCAGCCGGGGCCGCAGCAGCGGCGGGTGCCGCGGCAGCCGGGGCAGCCGGGGCCGCAGCCTCGTATTCGTCCAAAATCATGGCCTCGCCATGTTCGACCTCAACCTCATAGGTGCGGTCGCGCAAAGTAACTACGTATTTCATTTCGTAACCTCTCTGATGGAAATGAAGCGAAGCTCGTTTACGGGCTTACCCAGTTCATCGGCCACGATGGCCATGATCATGGCAGCATCGCGGGGGTCGGTATCATACAGTTTCAAATCGCCGGCAGACCCAGGCGCCAGTTTCTTTTCCGCAGGGGCGGCTTGCCCGGCAGCTTCCCCGGCAGCCGCAATCGGCGCAGCCGCGGGCTTCTTATCAGCCGCCTTCAAAACCACTTCCATAATCTTGATGATGGCAATCAGCAAAATAAGCGCAAAGAAAACCACGCACAGGCCCATGGCCGAATACAGCAGGGCGTCTACCATGTTCATTATTCTTCGACCTTCTTAATGCTGTAGGCCACCACGCGCTCTTGCGCTTCCTTGCGGTCGGCGAAGAACTTTTCGGCCACCTGGGGGAAGGCAATGTAGGACAGCACGTCCTCTTCGCACGTGGCGCGATCGCCCAGCTCGGCTTCGGCCTTCTCAAAGATATCGGTGGGCAGGGTGTCAGCATAGCGCTGCGTCATGGGCTGCTCGTCGCCTAGCACCTTCTGCAAAATCTCCGGCTTGATGGGGGCCGGCGTCTTGCCGTATTCGCCGCGGCAGTAACCCTTCACCTCGTTGGACACGTTCTTGTAGCGCTCGCCGGCCAGCACGTTGTTCACGGCCTGGTTGCCCACAATTTGCGACGTGGGCGTGACCAGCGGCGGGAAGCCCAAATCTTCGCGCACGCGCGGGGTTTCCTTCAGGGCTTCGTCGTATTTGTCCAGCGCGTTCATCATCTTCAGCTGCGAAAGCAGGTTGGAAAGCATGCCGCCGGGAATCTGGTGCTCCAAGCAAGACGCGTCGGTGGTAAGCGCGATGGGATTCAGCGTGCCGTCGTCAATATAAGCATTGCGGATGGGTTTGAAGTAGTCGGCAATCTCGTAGAGCACGTGCTCGTTGAGGCCCGTGTCATAACCCAGTTCGCGCAGGGTGACGGCCATGGTTTCGGTGGTGGGTTGGCTGGTGCCGCCGCTGAAGGGCGAAATGGCGGTGTCTATAACGTCGGCACCGGCTTCCACGGCCTTCAGGTAGGTCATGAAGCCCGTGCCCGTGGTGGAATGCGTGTGTACCACCAGCGGCAGTTCGGGCACGGCGTCCTTGATGGCGGAAACCAAATCGTAGGCGCTGTTAGGCGTCATGATGCCGGACATGTCCTTGATGCAGATGGACGACACGCCCATGGCCTGTAGTTCCTTCACCATGGCCACGTAAGCGTCCAATGTATGCACGGGGCTGGTGGTATACGAAATGGTGCCGGAGGCCATAGCGCCGGCGGCAAGCGTTTCCTCTATGGCCACGCGCAGGTTATCCACGTCGTTTAACGCGTCGAAGATGCGGATGATGTCGATGCCGTTGCGTACCGAAGCGCGCACGAAGCGACGCACCACGTCGTCGGAGTAGTGCTTGTAGCCCAAGATGTTCTGACCGCGCAACAGCATTTGCAGCTTGGTGTTCGGCAGGCCGGCGCGCAGCTTGCGCAAGCGCTCCCACGGGTCTTCGTTCAGGTAGCGCAAACAGACGTCGAACGTGGCGCCGCCCCAACACTCCAAGGAATAAAACCCCGCGCTATCCAGCTTGTCCAGGATAGGCTCCATCTTGTCATACGGCAACCGGGTGGCAATCAGGCTTTGGCCTGCGTCGCGCAACACGGTTTCCGTAAGACCAACCTGTCTAGTGGCCATAACATACCTCCGCAGAACAACCGACAAAAGTCAGCATGAAACAATTACTCAATAATAGCGGAATTTACCCCGTTGAAACCACCTGATAATCATCTGTTTGCAAGAATGCGGGGTCAACGGTGCATTTTAGGTAGTTTCCCCCGCACGAAAGACCGCTGGCCGAACGCAAACGGCATACGGGGAACACCTCACCCGCGACGGAGCCCCTCCCACGCGAACGCTGCCGCTTACCGCTTGCGCCCCTTCGCTTTCTTGGGTGGACGAACAAGGCATTCCTTGCCGTAGCCTATCAGGTCTTCCCTGCCGGCCTTCTTCAGCGCTTCGCACACCTTGGCGTGATTGGCGGGGTCACGATACTGGACAAGGGCGCGCTGCAGGGCCTTTTCGTGCGGGTCCTTGGGCACATACACCGGCTGCAGCGTGCGTGGGTCTAGGCCGGTGGCATACATCACCGTGGCAGGCGTGGAAGGCGTGGGGTAGAAATCCTGCACCTGTTCGGGCATATACCCCAAATCACGCACGTATTCGGCCAGCTCAACAGCGGCTTCAAGGGTTGATCCGGGGTGGCTGCTCATAAGGTAGGGCACCAAAAACTGCGGCTTGTCTAACGCTTCGTTGGTTTGCCGGTAGGCGCGGCAGAAGGAATCGTACACTTCCCGCCCCGGTTTTCCCATCACGCGCAGCACGGCGTTGCTCACGTGTTCGGGGGCCACCTTCAGCTGTCCGCTTACGTGGTGCTCGCACAGCTCGCGCAGAAATTCAGCCCCGTGGCGCTGGTCCAACAGCAGGTAGTCGAAGCGGATGCCGCTGCGCACGAACACCTTCTTCACGCCGGGTAGCTTGCGCAAGCGCCGCAGAAGGCTCAGATAGTCTTCGTGGTCTACTTCCAGCTTCTTGCACGGCGTGGGTGCCAAACAGCGTTTGCCCTTGCAGGCGCCGCGCTTCAGCTGAGCCGCGCAGGCGGGCTTGCGAAAGTTGGCCGTGGGGCCGCCCACATCGTGCAGGTAGCCCTTGAAATCCGGCAGCTGGGCAAGCAGCCGGGCTTCTTCTTCCAGGCTTTCATGGCTGCGCGCCTGCACTATGCGCCCCTGGTGGAACGTGAGCGCGCAGAAGGCGCATTCGCCGAAGCAGCCTCGGCAACTGGCCAGCGAAAACTTCACTTCGCGCATGGCGGGCACACCGCCTGCAGCCTGGTAGGCGGGGTGGTAGGTGCGTGTGTAGGGCAAGGCGTACACGGCGTCTAACTGTTCGGTGGTCAGCGGAGCGGCAGGCGGGTTTTGCACCACGAACTGATGCGGGCCGTAAGGTTCCACCAGGCGCTTGCCGCTGAAAGGGTCGGCGTTGGCATATTGCGTGCCGTAGCTTTCGGCGTACGCGCGCCCCTGTTGGCGCACTTCTTCCCAAGGGGGAAGCGTGATGGCATCGTACACGCCGTCTAGCGAACGCGTGGCATACACCGTGCCATCCACGTAGGTTATGTCTTCTATGGGAATACCGGCGGCCAAGGCGTCGGCTATGGCCACCACACTCTGTTCGCCCATGCCGTAGCTAAGCAGGTTGGCATTGGCGTCCAAAAGCAGGCTGCGGCGCATGCCGTCTTGCCAGTAGTCGTAGTGCGCCAGGCGGCGCAGGCTGGCTTCGATGCCTCCTAAGATGATGGGCACCTTGCCATACACCTTGCGCACCAGGTTGCTGTACACCACGGTGGCCCGGTCGGGGCGCAATCCGCGCTGCCCGCCGGGGCTGTATGCATCCAAACCGCGGCGCTTGCGGGCGGCGGTGCAGTGGTTCACCATGGAATCCATATTGCCCGCGCTTACGAAGAACCCCAAGCGGGGGCGGCCGAACACGGTGACGCTTTGGGGGTCTGTCCAGTCTGGCTGGGCGATAATGCCCACCGAATACCCGTTGGCTTCCAGCACGCGCGTGATGATTGCCGCGCCGAAGCTGGGATGATCCACGTAGGCATCGCCGCTGATGTAGACGAAATCCACCTGGTCCCACCCGCGGGCCTGGGCGGCCTGCAGGGTCAGGGGCAGGAAGGCTTCTTCAGGCGGATTGTGGGCCGGGGTTTGAGGGGACGCGGGGCGCACGTTCGGGCGGCCGCCGCTGGTGCGGCCGTTGGCGCCACTGCGGCCGTGACCGCCGCGCGTCTGCTTTCGGGGTTTTCCCACCACCTTCGCACCTCCCACTGCGCTTTCACACGTACGTTTCCGTACCCATAATAGCGCGTTGGCGGGCAAATGCAGCGGGCTTCCTTTACGCCCCCAACACGAAACTGTACAGGCACACGTAGTGGCAGGCGGAACCCACTAACACGAACAGGTGGAACAGCTCATGCGCGCCGAAGCCGGGAATGGCCTGTTCTAGCACCGGCAGCTTCAGCGCATAGATGACACCGCCCACAGTGTAGGCCACGCCACCTACCAACAGCCACGCGAAGCAGGGACCGGTCATCCCCGTGATTATGGCCGGCAACGCGAACACGCACACCCAGCCCATGCCGATGTAGAGCACCGAAGACACCCAGCGCGGGCAATACACCCAAAACAGCTTGAACACCATGCCCACCACGGCAATCCCCCACACCACGCCCAGCAGGGGAATGCCCACCGCGGGGTCAAGCGTCAGAATGCACACAGGCGTGTACGTGCCCGCTATCAGCACGAACACCATGCAGTGGTCAACCTTTTTCAGCACGCGGTTTATGCGGCCGGGAATGTCGAAGGTGTGGTAGGTGGCCGAAGCAGCGTAGAGCAAGATCATGCTGAGCACGAACACCGCCAAGCTGCCCACTTCCACCGCCCCGCCCAGGCGTTGTGCCCCCAGCAGCACCAGCGGCGGCGTGGCGGCCACGGCGGCAATGCAGCCTATGGCATGCGTCAGGGCGCTTACGGGGTCTTTCAGCTTGAAAGAAGACTCCCCCTGCGTGATGAGGATGCTGTGGTTGGGTACGGTGGTGGTTTCGCCGGTATTCATGTGTTCGCCGTCCTTGCTCATGGTATTTCGCGCGCATTCTGGTATAGTTACCACGTCATCGGTTTTTCAATAACCTGTGAACCAGTTTAGAATTATTTGAAACGCTGTCAAGAGTTTTTAAAAAACCTATATGAGGTATTAACACACTAAGGAGCATCTGTGGAACTGCAACTGAACGCCGGCGTGCTTGAAACCATCGAAGCTTATCGCCTGCCCCGCTTCGCGGAAATTCCCACCGTGGGCCTGTATTTGAACCAGGTGGTGAAATACATCAACGGATACACCAGCCCCTTCGCGGATATGGCGCTGACTGAGTCCATGGTGAGCAACTACGTGAAGAAAGGCCTGGTTGCCAACCCGGTGAAGAAGCAATACGACGCCGACCAGATTGCGCATGTGCTGTTCATAGCCTTCGCGAAGACCGTGCTTTCCATGGACAACATCCGCGAGCTATTCACGTTAAGGCAGCAACACCACGAAAGCGCGCAGGCCTACGACTTCTTCTGCAATGAATTCGAAGCTGTGCTGCAAGCGGTGTACGCGCAGAAGGGCATCCCCCATCTGCCGCCTGACCGTGAAAGCGATGCCACGCTTTTGTGCCGCAACGTGATTGTGGCCGTGGTGCACAAGCTGTATTTAGACCATTGCTTCCAGGCCATGCCCGAACCGCTTGCAGACTAAGCTTTCGTGCCCGTGAGCACGCGCGGCCTGCCCGCCAAATCCAAACAGATGCGCACGTTTGCAAAGCCCGCCTGCCGCGCCTCAAAAGCGGCCTGGTCCAAGCACTCTTCGTGCAATTCGAACGCGAAGGAGCCGCCGGGCGCCAAGGCGTCGGCGCACCACGCCAGCAGAGGGCGGAAGATGTCTAGCCCGTCGGGGCCGCCATGCAGGGCCAATGCGGGCTCGAAGTCCGCCACTTCGGGCGCAAGCGTTTCCATGACCGCGCTGGGAATGTAAGGAGGGTTGGAAACCACCAGCTGCAGATGGCCTATCGCTTCGGCCGGCAGTGCTTCGCCCAGGTTGCCCTGCAGCACCTGCACGCGGTCCCGCAGGCCCAGCGCAGCCACGTTTTCTTGCGCCAGCGCCACCGCTTCGGACGAAAGGTCGGTGGCGAACACGCGCACTTCAGGATGCTCCTGGGCCAAGCTGCAAGCAATGCACCCGCTGCCGGTGCCGATGTCAGCCACCAACAGGGGCTTGGCGTCTTCCGCGTCCGCGGAGGAAACAGAAGCAGGGGTTGCGCTTCCTTCTCGCGCGTCCGCCTCCCCCGCCGTTTCCGCTTGCGCGGCCATCAGGGCTGCGCCGTCGTATTCGTTGAGCAGCGAATCGGCCGCCACAAGGCGCTTCGGCGGCGCCAGCAAGGCCAGCGCTTCGCTGACCAGCACTTCGGTTTCCGGGCGCGGGATTAGCACCCCCGGGCGCACGGCAACCGTGATGTAGCGAAAGCCCACTTGGCCGGTGATGTATTGCAGCGGTTCGCCCTTGCCGCGACGCGCCACGTAGCCGCGCAGCACATCGCGCTCGTCCATGGTCAGCGGGCGTTCGAAGTTGGTGTACAGCTGGATGCGCGAAAGGCCCGTGACATGCGAGAGCAGCCACTGCGCAGCAAGGCGCGGATTTTCGTCGCCCTTGCGGGCCAAATAACCTTCCACCCAATCCAGGGTGGCCTTCACAGTCCAGGTTTCGGTGGGGTCCGGCACGGTATTAGTTGTTGTCCACCGCGCGTTCCAGCTTTTGCGCGCGGTCGGCGGCCTGAAGCGCGGTAATCACTTCGCCTAGCAAGTCGCCCAACAGCACACCGTTGTAGGTGCTGTTGTAGCCTATGCGGTGGTCGGTCACGCGGTCCTGAGGGCCGTTGTAGGTGCGAATCTTTTCCGCGCGGTCACCCGATCCAATCTGCGCCAAGCGTTCGGCGCCTTCGGCGGCCTGCTGTTCGGCCAGCATCTTTTCGTACAGGCGCGCGCGCAGCACCGCCATGGCCGCAATCTTGTTCTGCAGCTGCGACTTTTGGTCCTGCGACTGCACCACCAGCCCGCTGGGGATGTGCGTGATGCGCACCGCGCTGTCGGTGGTGTTCACGCACTGCCCGCCGGGGCCGCCGGCGCGATACACGTCAATGCGCAGGTCGTTTTCGTTGATTTCCACGTCAATCTCGTCGGCTTCGGGCAGCACGGCCACGGTGGCCGTAGACGTCTGGATACGCCCCTGCGATTCAGTCTTCGGCACGCGTTGCACCCGGTGAACGCCCGATTCGAACTTCAGCACCGAATACACGCGGTCACCCTTCACCTTGAACTGGATCTTCTTGTATCCGCCCTGTTCAGACGGCGAAACATCCAGCGTTTCGGTCTTCCAGCCCTGGGAAGCTATGAAGCGTTCATACATCTTGTACAAATCCCCCGCGAAGATGGCCGCCTCGTCGCCGCCGGCCGCGGAACGGATTTCCACGATGGTGTTCTTTTCGTCGGCCGGGTCTACCGGGATCAGCATGAACTTGATGTCTTCTTCCAGCTGCGGAAGCTTCGCCTCGATTTCGGCAATCTCTTCCTGGGCGAATTCCTTCATATCGGCGTCGCCTAGCATTTCCTTGGCGGCATCCATGTCGTCAAGGGCCTGCACGTATTCGTGCGCCTTGGCAACCAACGGCCCTTGGTTGGCATATTCCTTGGCCAAGCGGCTGTATTCCTTTTGGTTATTCACGACGTCAGGCTGGCCCATGCGCACCTGCAGGTCCTCATACGCCTCAATTATTTTCGCAAGCTTGTCGCGCATAGCGCAGTCCCATCTCTTGAAATGTCGAACCGAGCTATGATACCACGCCACGCGGGCGTGGACATAAAAAAGGGGCCCACAGGCCCCGTGGTGGCGGTTGTAAGCTTACAGCTTTTCTACGTTGCTGGCTTGCATCTTGCCGTTTTGGCCCTCGGTGACCTCGAAGGACACAGGCTGCCCCTCTTCCAATGTCTTAAAGCCGTCCATCTTGATTTCAGAGAAGTGCACAAACAGGTCTTCGCCGCTATCCTGAGAGATGAACCCGTAGCCTTTTTCGGGGTTGAACCACTTTACCGTTCCTTGCGCCATGTTTTCCTCTTTCGGGTCGAATAATAGATAACGCAAATGCATGCATTATTCTCCGTCAGGATTAACCTCTTTGTCAACCTGTTCTAAGAAATCTTCTATGGTTTTGGCTAATTCGATTCCATAGGCATCCGCCAATGCCTGGGCCTGCTGCAATCGCAGATTTGCCGTGGCGCCCTCACCCGCTTCCTGCAGGTATTCGGATTCCAGCTTCAAGGAATTGGCCACATACTCTATGACCCGCGGGTCGGTGCCGGAAACCTGCAGGATGGAGGCCATGGACTCAGGGGCTAAGGAAAGCAGCACCGAGCCGTCAATTTCGGTGGCTTGGGAAATGGCTTCTTCCAGCGTGTCGGCCGCTTGCAGGGGGTCTTTTTCCTTCTGCTTTTCCAAGCTTTTGATGATGGCCTGGAAAAACGCGGCGAACAGTCTCATCAGGTAGTCTCGTTGAAGCATGCGTCCTTCTTTCCGTGTGTTGCGGCCTGTGCGGCCTAAGCGTTACGCCCCTTCAGGAGGCTTCATCCCCAAGTGCTCATAGGCGCGTGCCGTGGCTTGGCGCCCCTTCGGCGTGCGCACCATCAGGCCCTGCTGCATCAAGTAGGGCTCATACACGTCCTGCAAAGTGTCCGGGTCTTCCGAAAGTGCCGAAGACAGCGTGGACAAGCCCACCGGCTTGCCGGCGAACTGCACCACCAAGTACTGCAGAATCCGGTTGTCCACCGCATCAAGCCCCAGGCAGTCCACTTCGTAGAAGCTTAAGGCCTGCGCCGCCGTGTCTTCGTCTATCACGCCGTTGCCGCGCACCTGCGCCCAGTCGCGCACGCGCTTCAGCAGGCGGTTTGCCAAACGCGGCGTTCCCCTGCTGCGACGCGCAATCTCCAAGGCGCCGTCTTGGGTGATGTCCACGTCCAGAATGGCGGCCGATCGCAACACGATGCGCGCCAATTCTTCCGGCGTGTAATACTGCAGGCGAAACACCACGCCAAAGCGGTCGCGCAAAGGGCCGGTGAGCAGACCCGTACGCGTGGTGGCGCCAATCAGCGTGAAGCGCGGCAGTTCCAAGCGAATGGAACGCGCCGCCGGGCCCTTACCCACCACAATGTCTAACGCGAAGTCCTCCAGCGCGGGATAGAGCACCTCTTCCACCATCTTGTTCAGGCGGTGGATTTCGTCTATGAACAGCACGTCGCCTTCTTCAAGGTTGGTCAGGATGGCTGCTAAGTCTCCCTGGCGCGAAATGGCCGGGCCGCTGGTGGTGCGGATGTTGGTGCCCAATTCGTTGGCCACCACGGTTGCCAAGGTTGTTTTGCCCAGGCCCGGAGGGCCCGAAAACAGCACGTGATCAGGCACGTCCTTGCGTTGCTGGGCGGCCTTTATCATGATGGCCAGCGATTCTTTCACCTTTTCTTGCCCGCAATAGTCTTCCAGCAGCTTAGGCCGCAAGCTGCGGTCTAGGGCCAAGTCGTCTTCGGTGAGTTCAGGGGTAAGCGCCCGCGGATGCCCCGCGGCAGCGCCAGATGCGCCGCCCGCAGCCGCGTCGAATACCATGCCCTCAATTTCAATGCCCGATGATGCCACGCCTGTTCCTTAGTTCCTTGCTGCCGCTAACCCTGCGAGCCCAACTTCTTCAATGCATATTGTAGCAACGCGCCTTCCGATGCACCATCCGGGGCATCCTTCACCGCCAAATCCGCTTCGGCCGACGTGAAGCCCATGGCCAACAGGGCATCTATCACGCTGCGCAACGTGCCGTCAACAGCGGTTGCGCCCTGCGAAGACGCCGCGGCAGGCTGTTCCAGCGAACCTTTCAACTCCAAGATGATGCGGCTAGCCGTCTTTTTCCCCACGCCGGGGATCTTTTGCACCCGGCCGACGTCCTGCGCCATGATGGCATCGATCAGCTGGGCGGGCGAATAGCTGCTCAGCGCCGCCAAGGCCACCTTCGGCCCCACGCCGCTGACGCTTATCAGCTTCTCGAACAGGGCTTTTTCTTCCTCGGACAGAAACCCGTACAGCACCAAGGCGTCTTCGCGCACCTGCAAGTACGTGCTGACCGTAGCATACTGCCCAATGTCTGGCAGTTTCGCCAGGCTGTTAGCGCTCATGAACACCTGGAAGCCCACGCCGTTCACGTCCAAAAACGCAACGTCGAAGCCCTTCGCCGCAATCCGTCCTGTCAGAAAGCTAATCACTGCACTGCTCCTTACAAATATTATTCCGCCACATCGGCATGGGTGGCAAAGCATATGGCCGCCGCCAAGGCATCGGCCGCGTGGTCGGGCTTAGGCGTGTCCGGCAGATCCAGCAGCTGGCGCACCATGTACTGCACCTGGTCCTTTTCCGCCGAACCGGCGCCCACCACGGCCAGCTTGATTTGCTTGGGGCTGTATTCGCCCACCTGCACCCCGTGCTGCGCGCACGCCACCAGCGCCGCCCCCCGGGCCTGCCCCGTGGCGAAAGCGGCGGTGATGTTTTGCCCGAACCACACGGTTTCAATGCCGCAGCACGTAGGCTCAAACCGCTGAATAACCGCGTCGATCTGCGCATGGATTTTGCCCAGCCGCTGCTCTAAGGGGTCTTCCGCCTTCGTGGAAACGCAGCCATACGCAAGGCAGGACAGCTTGTAGCCGTCCTGCTTCACCAGACCCCAACCGGTGTTGGCCAAGCCGGGGTCAATTCCCAATATTGTTCTGGTGATGCATGCCACAGAACCGAAACCCTTTCAGCTCTCCCCGCAGGGTATTCAAACGTTTGTTCGAATAATAGCACACTATCCGTGAAATGCCAGTCTAAATTCTAACTATTCCATAAAGCGTTCGGTTCGGCATAAGCGCAATGTGTTTGATAATTGGCGCGCACGTAATGGATGCGGTCCTGCTCGAACACCCTCTCATCAGCCGGTTTTTCGGCCGCGTAGCCAATGGCCACCAGCGCAAACGGGCTTAAATGCCCGGGAATAGTCAAAATATTGCGAATGATTTCCATGCGTCCTTCCTTCGGCGCAATGCCCATCCACAGCGACCCCAACCCCAGATGCGTGGCCTCAATCAGCATGTTCTCGATGCAGGCAGACATGTCCTGAACCACGTAGTCCCCGTGGCGCATGCCTTTATTTTTAAAGCAAGGGACTATACACAACGGAGCTTTGCCGGCAGGGCCTGAATACTTGGTGGCACTGCCTAGCCGCTCGAGCGCGGTAGGAGCGGTGACCACGTAAAATTCCCAAGGCCGCTGATTGCCTGCCGTAGGAGCAGCCATGCCTGCCTTCAAGATGCTTTCAATCTTCTTGTCCTCAACCGGTTCAGCAGTGAACTCGCGAATGCTCGCGCGCTGGAGAATTGCCTCCATAGCATTTCCTTCCCTAAAAGCTTGTAATTCCCTAAACGCCCCCTAGCATAGCAGACTTAATCTAATATATGACGTAAGATAGTAAGGGATTATCCACAATATTCTGTAGGAAGAAAAAAAGCGCCGATGCACGCATCGACGCTTTTTTGGTTCTATCCCGAAGCCCTATCTATTCGTCAAGCGCTTCGATGATTTCGTCGGTCAGGTCCATGGTGTGGTAGACGCCCTGCAGGTCTTCCAGCTCCTCTAGCTTGTCTACCAGGCGCATGACCTTGCGGGCTTCGTCAACCGTGACGGCCTGGGGCGTGGTAGGCTCCATGGTGAGTTCGGCACCCTTCACTTCGATGCCCTGCTCTTCTAAGGCCTTCTTCACCGCCATAAGGTCGCTTGCGGCGGTGGAAACCACCCATTCGTCGCCGGCGTCTTCGTAGTCTTCGCCGCCAGCTTCGGCAACCACCATCATGAATTCGTCTTCGTCAACGGCGTTTTCGCGGTCGGGGTCCTTTTTGCCTTCGCCCTTGATCACCTTTTCGACGATGATTTCGCCCTTGCGCTCAAACTGGAAGGCCACCGACCCGCTGGTGCCCAGGTTGCCGCCTGCATGGGTGAAGCACGCGCGCACGTCAGCCGCGGTGCGATTGCGGTTGTCGGTCAGCGCTTCGCAATACACGGCCACGCCGCACGGGCCATAGCCCTCATAGACCACTTCTTCGTAGCTTGAAGCGTCCTTGCCGGCACCAAAGGCCTTGTCAATGGCGGTCTTGATTTTGTCCTTCGGCATGGACTGAGCCTTGGCGCGCTCGACAGCGGCAGCCAAAGAAGCGTTGTTTTCGGGGTTGGGGTCGCCGCCCACCTTGGCAGCAACGGTAATCTGACGGGCCAGCTTGGAGAACAGCGTGGAACGCTTTGCGTCGGCAGCGGCCTTCTTATGCTTGGTGGTTGCCCACTTTGAATGTCCAGACATCTACGAAACCTTTCGATTAGTGCGTATACCAGCCGCTTATAGTACCACAAGAAGCGCTGCCATGCGGCGGCGTTCTTACCTGGTCCATAAACCGGTCTTCCCGCCTTCTTTGCGCAGCAGGCGCACGTCGGTTATTTCCATGCCGCGGTCAACCGCCTTGCACATGTCATACACCGTCAAAAGCGCAATGGAAACGCCTGTCAGGGCTTCCATTTCTATGCCGGTTTTGCCCGTGACGCCGGTGGTCATAACGGCGTGGATGCCCACGCGCCCGTCTTCGCGCTGCCCCGGCAGCACCGGTTCCAGGTCGCACTTGCTCTTCGTGATATTCAGCGGGTGACACATGGGAATAAGGCTGCTGGTTTGCTTGCAGCCCATGATGCCCGCCACGCGCGCGCACGCCAACACGTCGCCTTTCGCGGCAGTGCCGTCCACTATCATGTTAAGCGTGTCCTGGTGCATGAAGATGTAGCCTTCAGCAATGGCTTGGCGCTTCGTGTCGTCCTTTTCCGACACGTCCACCATGCGCACGGCGCCCGTTTCATCCACATGCGTCAGGCTGCCGGAATCGGCATCCATCACTTCGGCATTCCCGGCGGCCAGCCCGCCCGGCATAGTTTCGGTCATAGCGTAATCCTTTCCATTAGCCGCCAATTTGCGACATGCCCCGTTCAGTGCCCACACGGTCGTGATGTTCGTCGGGCTTGTTACCGATGGCCAGGTTGATCACCTGGGCAATGCGGGCGCGATCGTGCGTTTCGGCGGCATGCCTGATGTCGAAATATTCATCCGAGAACAGACACGGCATCAAATGCCCATCCGCCGAAAGGCGCAACCGGTTGCATGAGCTGCAGAAATGCCGTGAAAGCGGGGAAATGAACCCCACGGTGCCCTGCGCGCCTTCGAAGCGATAATATTCCGCAGGGCCGCCGCCAATCGGACGGCTTTCTTCGGCGGGCATCAGCGCACCTATGCCTTCAGCCTGCGCCGCCGCATCGATGCGCTCACGCACCTCTTCGCTGGGAACAACGTCTTTGGCGCCCCAGCCCGTGCCGTCACCGCCCGAGCTTTCGCCCACCGGCATGTATTCTATGAAGCGCATATGCAGCGGCCGGTCATACGACATCTTCGCGAACTGGAAAAAATCCTGGTTCAGGCTGCGCACCGTGACCGCGTTGATCTTCACTGGGTTGAAGCCCGCCTCCAGGGCGGCCTCTATGCCGTCTAACGTGTCTTGCAGGTTGCCCACACGCGTCACGTACGTGAACTGTTCGGGGTCAAGCGTGTCTAGCGATATGTTCACACGCCGCAGGCCCGCTTGCTTCAGCCCGGCCGCCATCTTCGGCAGCAACACGCCGTTGGTGGTAAGCGAAATGTCTTCGATGCCCGGGATGGCGTTGAAGGCCGCAACCAAATCGACCACGCCCTTGCGCACCAGCGGCTCTCCCCCGGTAAGGCGAATGCGCTTGACGCCCATTTCGGCGGCAACCGAAACGATGTCCACAAGCTCGTCGAAGCGCAGGATGTCCCGATGCCCAAGGGGCACCACGCCTTCCGCCGGCATGCAATAGATGCAACGGAAATTGCAGCGGTCCGTCAGAGAAATGCGCATATAATCAATAGTGCGGCCGTGCGAATCCTTCACGTAAGCCCTCCTTCACGCTAGTCAGACCATTATATGCCAAGCAGAATTGTTTTACCCAACACAACGCAAGGGCAGCTGTGCACGGTTCGAGCAGGGAGGCAAAAGCAAAAAGCTAATCGTGAACGAATCGGGCGGGCGCGGGGCATTAAAAAAAAAAAAAAATAAA
>JAUNIP010000092.1 GCA_030523425.1 Coriobacteriia bacterium | reverse complement strand
CGCAACCCGGGAAACGCAGCCCGGAAAACGCAACGGTGTGTCAGATGGCGGGAGATAAAGGGAATTTATTTTTGGTGGCAAAACATTTATAAAAGTGTTAATCTTTTGCCATGAACCATTTTGACTACATATACGAAATTGCTGCCGACAACTACGGCATCGTCACCGCGGCCCAGGCGAAGAATGCCGGCGTGACGGGCGCGGAGATGAGGCGCTGGGTGAAAAGCGGCCGCCTGGAGCGCAAGGGCCAGGGCGTCTACAAGCTGGTCCGCTATGTGCCCACGCCCTACGACCGATATGCCGAGGCCTGCGCGCTGGTGGGGGACGACGCGTACCTGTACGGGCAGTCGGTCTTGGCCATGTTCGGCTTGGCGCTGGTCAATCCGAGTGTCGTAACGGTCGCGACGCCTACGCGCAGGCGCAAGCGGCTACCGGCCTGGGTGCGGGTGGTGCGTGGCCAGGCGGGGCGCAGCACCTTCAACGAGGGCATACGCAGCCAGAGCGTGGCGGATGCTATTGAGTCCTGTCGCGGCCTTGTCATGGTAAGCAGGCTTGCCCAGGCGGTAGAAGACGCCCGCGCCAGGGGGCTTCTGAGCAGCAGCGAGTACGCCCAACTGAAGAAGGAGTTCGCATGACGGCAGAAAAAAGGCCGAACAGCAGGCGCAACCTGGATATAGCCATCAACAGGCTCTTCGACGATGACGACGAGGCACTGCGGGTGCGCCGCCTGATGGCGAACGTCATCGTGGGGCAGCTGCTGCCTGGTGGCGCCGTGAAGGGCGGCAGTGCTTTGAAGCTGCGCTACGGCCAAAGCTCAACTAGGTTTTCCATGGACTTGGACACGGCGCGCGCCACCGACCTTGCGGACTATGTCGCCAGGCTTGAGGCGGCGTTGGCTGTTGGCTGGGAGGGCTTTACGGGCAGGTTGGTGCCAAGGGAGCCGGCGAAACCAAAAGGGATCCCTGTCGGCTACGTGATGCAGCCATACGACGCCAAGCTTCTTTACAACGGGAAGTCCTGGCTAACAGTTCCCGTAGAGATCGGCTACAACGAGATAGGTGATGCTGACGAAGCTGATATGGTGTTGTCTGCCGAGATGGCCGAGCTGTTCGAAAAGCTGGGCTTTCCTGCGCCGGGACCCGTGCCGCTGATGAAGCTGGAGTATCAGGTCGCCCAGAAGCTTCATGCCGTGAGCGAGCCTGGCTCTGAGCGGGCTCATGACCTTATAGACCTGCAGGTGATAGTGGCTAATTCCGATCTTGACCTTGGCGCAGTGCGCAGCGTTTGCGTCCGTTTGTTTGATTATCGCAGAAAGCAGCCTTGGCCGCCGCATATCGTGGTGGGTGAAGGCTGGGAGCAGCTCTACGCAGGGCAGCTTGCGGACACCGGCGTTCTTGAAACCGCCGATGAGGCGGCCATGTGGGCAAACCGCTTCGTTGCAAGCGTTGATGCTGCGCGCCTTGTGTAGCAGGGTACGCTGGAGTTCTACGCTAACGGCTATCACGAGGGCCTGGGGCGGTAGGCGCGTTCTCTGCAGGCCTGCGCTCCTGTTGCTTTCGCCTGCCCGCTGTTGCTTTCGTTCAGGAACGGAGAAAGCGGTGCGTTCGGCGGCTTGGGGGCGCCTGCCCGCTGTTGCTTTCGCTCAGG
>JAUNIP010000061.1 GCA_030523425.1 Coriobacteriia bacterium | reverse complement strand
CCCCAGCGCAGCGCTCCGGGTTCGCCTCGTGCGCGCGACCCTGCGGCCCGCAAACCCCGCGTCGCCGAAGGCGAGGGTCCATGCCCCAAAGCAGCACGCCTTCTTTTCCTTGCCCTAAGCCCCAGCGCAGCGCTCACATCGCGCCTCGTGCGCGCGAACCTGCGGCCTGCGAAAACCGCGCGTCGCCGAAGGCGAGGGTCCATGCCCCAAAGCAGCACGCCTTCTTTTCCTTGCCCTAAGCCCCAGCGCAGCGCTCCCATCGCGCCTCGTGCGCGCGACCCTGCGGCCCGCCACAGCGCGCGTCGCCGAAGGCGAGGGTCCAGGCCCCAAAGCAGCACGCTTTTTTCCTTGCCCTAATAGCCCCAGCGCAGCGCTCACATCGCGCCTCGTGCGTCCGACCCCGCGGCCGGCAAACCCCCGCGCCGCGAACGCGGGGGTCCAGGCCCCAAAGCAGCACGCCTCTTTCCTTGCCCTAATAGCCCCAGCGTAGCGCTCACATTGCGCCTCTTGCGCCCGTCCACCGAAAGCGGTCCACTCCCTGGAGCAGACCTCTCCACTCCGCCGCTGCGCGGCTCCGGTCCAGGCGACACGGGCACGCGCCCTTGGGACTTCCGGTCGAAACGATGCATTACTTTTGGATCTTCGCTGTTTCTGGCGGGCAATTAGCTGCCCAATCTGCCTTACGCTGCGCCGTTGAATGCGCCTAGCAGGGCTAGGACAATCACAAGAAGCACCAAGACGACCAGCACAAACGCAATCACTGTGGGCGCTTTGGACTTCTTGGCGAAAATGGGCTTGCTGGAATTGGAGTTCCAGCTGCTGCGGCCGGTGCCCGCCAGGCCGGAAGACATGTCTTCTTCCAGCGCCGCTTGGTCAATCAGACCAGAAGGCCGGCCCATCTGCCCTGGTTCGTACCCTATGGGAGAAACGGTTTCCCGGCGCAGCGAAGAGCGACGCGTGCTGGCGCTACCGGAGGCACCGCCGCGCGCTGAGCCTTTAGGGGCGTCGAAGTCCAGGCTATTTCGCTTGGGTGCGTCGAAGTCCAGACTGTTGCGCCGCTGCGGCTGGGAAGAGCCATCCAAAGAAACCACCTGATAATCCACGGCCGCAGAGCCCGCAACGGGCGCAAAGCTTGCAGAAACCGAAGGCAAGACCACGTCCCCAGCCTGCTGCTGAAACGCACTGGGTTTTTGGGCTGCTTCCTGCTGCAGCCGCTGGTAAGGATTATTTGCGGGGGTCTGGTTAACCTGGAAGGCATCACCGTAGCGGCTGCGTTGCGAAGGGGAAGCGAAGCGCGCCCGGCTTCGCGGGGCGTCCGCAGTGCTTGCATTTCCTTCCAGATTTTCTGACATACAACCCCTTGATATTCACTAACCGGGATGCTCAACATATTGTAACTGAATGGAAATACATTACTGCCCTGTAGGCAGAAATATTTAGAGCAATGAGGTAATTTTTCCTAACAGCAGCTCGAAGCTAACGCCCCTGTTGCGGAAATCGGGCTGCTGCGCGCTTACAATCATGGCATCATGCACGAAATCGCCCGCGAAGGCCGTTGCTTCCACCAAGCCTTTGCCTGCCAAGACGGCAGCCATCAGGCAGCTGGCGTACACGTCGCCTGTGCCATGCAGCATGTAAGGCAAGTATTCGTTGCTCACCTGGGTAAATTCTGCGTTTTCGCCCATCACGAAGTTGCGGATGACGCTTTCGCCTTCACGCTGGATGCCTTTGAGCACCACGTTTTTGGCACCAGTGGCCAACAGCGCCTCCACCAAGCGGCGTGCTTCGCTATCAGAAATATTGGGACCCGCCCAGGCTTCCCCGATGGGCTCACCCAAAATGATGGCCGCTTCCGTAAGGTTGGGCGTAAGTATGTCTGCATCGGCGGCCAGGCGCGCCATGGCATCGCACAGTTCGGGGGTGTAAGTGGGATACACTTTGCCGTGGTCGGCCATCACGGGGTCTACCACGCGCAGGGCCTTGGGGTAGGTGTCATACAGGCGCTTGATAACGTCCACCTGCTCCGGCGCGCCCAAAAAGCCGGAATAGATGGCGTCTATCTGCACGTTTATGCCATCCCAGGCATTCAGGTAGTCCTCCAAAATGTCGGTGGTGTCATGCATGTACCAGCCCGGGAATGCCGTGTGGCTGGAAAACAGGCCGGTGGGCACAGGGCACACGTCGCAGCCAGCAGCGGAAAGCACGGGGATGGCAACCCCCAGTGAGCATTTGCCGTAACCGCACAAGTCATGCACCGCCGCAATACGCGGAATGTAGGCCCCTTCGCGCACATAGATTCCCGTTTCCATGATGGTTCCTTCCTGTTGTTTTTCTTTGGCTAATGGTTGACAAGGATACACGCAAAGCTCTGTTTTTGGTATGGTCGGTTTTGACCATAGCGTCACTGCAGCCGCATTGACACCGCCAAAACCCGCCGCAGCAAAGGAGCACCATGATCATCGCAACCACCCCCGCCGAAGCAACCGCGCAGGTGAGCGCCTGGAAAAAGGAAGGCCTTTCCGTGGGGCTGGTGCCCACCATGGGATACTTACACGAAGGGCATCTAAGCCTGATAACGCGCGCCGTGGCGGAAAACGACCGCGTGGTGGTAAGCGTGTTCGTGAACCCCACGCAGTTCGGCCCTAACGAAGACTTCGAAAGCTACCCACGCGACTTTGCGGCCGACAGCGCGCTGTGCGAAAGCGCCGGCGTGCACTTGGTGTTTCACCCCCAACCCGAAGACATGTACTTCGCGGATGCCAGCACCACCATCACGGCCGCCGGCGTTTCGGAGCAGCTGTGCGGGAAAAGCCGCCCCATCCACTTTGGCGGCGTGTGCACCGTGGTGAACAAGCTCATGAACATCAGCCAGGCCACGCGCGCTTACTTCGGGCAGAAAGACGCCCAGCAGCTGGCCGTTATCCGCCGCATGGTGCGCGACTTGAATATGAACGTGGAAGTGGTGGGCTGCCCCATCATCCGCGAAGCGGACGGCTTGGCGAAGTCTAGCCGCAACACCTACCTTTCTGCCGAAGAGCGCCAAGCCGCGCTGTGCCTTTCCCGCGCGGTGCGCGAAGGGCAGCGCCTGATGGAAGAAGGACAGCGGGACGCAAGTGCCATTTTGGGTGCCATGCGCGCCCTCATAGAAGCCGAACCGCTGGCCCGCATAGACTACGTGGACATGGTCACTTGGGATTCCATCCAGCCGTGCGAACGCGCCGAAGGGCCCGTGTTGGTGGCCATGGCCGTCTACATTGGGAAAACCCGCCTGATAGACAACTTCATCTTCCCAAAGCCGTAGCGCGCCGCCGCCAACAGCGGCCATCAGCCGCCCAGCTAACGGTTGGGCAACCGCTTGGACGCCTGGGCGCAGCCACCAGCCGTTAGGCGTATAATTGCCCGCAGGTATCCTTTTCGCGCTCGCAAGGAGTTTTGTGCACGGATTGCCGCAACTGACCAGCCCTTTCAGCCCTTCCAGGAAGGGACAAAACGCTGCGTCCGTTGTGGCCGCCACCCTGTTGGCCGCGCTAGTAAGCCTGCTGCTGCTTTCGTCTTGCGGGGGCGGCGGCGGGACCACCCAAGGCTCCACATCCGGCGGGCCGTTTTCCCCCACCTACACCGCTTCGGCCTTCCACGAAGACGCCGTGGAAGGGTCCATGGAAGCCGGGGTGGACACCAGCTGCTTGGAAGACGGGTACGTGGGTGCCGTGGGGCAAAGCGGCAGCCGTCTGAAGTTCCAAGTTTCCAAGGACGGCCAATCGTACAACTACGACCTGCCCAACGACGGCACGCCCATCATTTGCCCGCTGAACATGGGTGACGGCGCCTACACGTTCACCGTGTTCCAAAACACCTCCGAATCGCGCTATGTGGCCCTGTTCACCACATCGGCCGATGTTGCCATGTACAACGAAGCAGCCCCTTACCTGGTGCCTAGCTTCTACTGCGACTACAACGAAGGCAGTGCCTGCGTGGCGCGGGCACGCGAACTGACCGCCGGCGCGCAAAACCAAGGCGACGCCGTGGCGGCCGTGTACAACTACATTGTCTCCAACATTTCTTACGATTCCAACAAGGCATCCCAGCTGGCCGACAGCGCCGGATACGTGCCCAACCCCGATGCCACGTTGGCTTCCGGCACCGGCATCTGCTTCGACTATTCGTCGTTGGCGGCGGCCATGCTGCGCAGTGTGGGCATTCCCTGCCAGATTGTCACCGGCAACGTTTCGCCCAACAATGTGTATCACGCCTGGAACATGGTTTACATCGACGGCACGTGGCAAAGCGTTTCGGTTTCCGTGGAATCGAATACATGGTCACGCATTGACACAACATTTGCGGCAGGGGGCGCGTCGTCGTTTGTGGGCGACGGCGCCTCTTACGCGGATAGATATGTTTATTAGGACGGTTGGTTTGAAGATTCTTCCCATGGCGCCAAATAAACCCCATTTAGACGGGCAATGCCTTATCATAAGCAGCACAGCAACACGTAGGAGCACGTATGAGTAAACTTCTAGACAGCGGCACCCTAAGCGCCTTCTGCGAAGGCGTGGCCATGATGCTTTCGGCTGGCATCCAAGTAGACGAAGCGGTTCATCTGCTTTCTGCCAGCATGGAAGACACCGACTTCAAAACAGCCTGCGATCAGGTGTATTTTTCGCTGATTGACGGCAAGCCCTTAGGCGTGGCCATGGACGAAACCAAGGCCTTCCCGCAATACGCCGTGGACATGGTAAATGCCGGCGAAGAATCGGGCCATTTGGAAAACGTGCTGAATAGCTTGGCCATCTACTACAGCGAAGAAGACCGCATGTTTGCCAAGATGCGCAGCGCCATTTTGTACCCGGCAGCACTGCTGGCCATCATGACCGTCATCTTGCTGTTCACCGTCACGCGCATCCTGCCGGTGTTCATGGACGTGTACTCCAGCGTGTCCGGCGAATTGTATGCCGGGTCTTTCGCCTACGTGAACATTTCCATGGGCATTGGCTGGGCTGCGCTTATCATCATGGGGCTGTGCACCGTTATTGCGCTGGTGGCGGCCGTTGCCAGCGGCGGCGGGAAAAGCCGCCTGAAGCTGATAGGCGTGATGGAGAAGTTCAGCCTGAGCAAGGACGCCATGCTGCACATGGCTTTGGCGCGCTTCACTTCCGCACTTTCCACCTACGTTTCAGCCGGCATGGATACCGAACACGCCATGGAATCGGCCATCAAAATGACCACGCACAACAGCTTGCGGCGCGACGCCGAAAAGGTGCTGGCAGACATGGTTTCGCCCACCGAGCCCAAAAGCATGGCACAAGCCATTTACGACCACGAGCTGTTCGATCCCATGTATGCCCGCATGCTGCTTATCGGCGGGCGCAGCGGCACCACCGAAACCGTGTTGGAGCGCCTGTCCGACCAATTCTTCGACGACGCTGTCATCCGCATCGACAGCCTGATTGATTCAGTGGAGCCTTCGCTGGCGGCGTTTCTGACCGTTTCCGTGGGCGCAACGCTTATTGCCGTGATGATGCCGCTGGTAGGTATCATGGGATCTATCGGTTAAGGGGCCTTTGTGGCATTGTCCAAGACATATTCACGGTTCAAGAAGCACGGGCACCGCCTGTTGGTGGGCGCTTTGATTGTGATTATTTTGGCTGCGGCCATCTATATTGGATACAGCTTGGCGCAAACCTCGCTGAAGGCACAAGGCGCTGAATCGCTGCGCAATTCCATTTTGGAAAGCGCCAAGCAGTGTGCGGCCATCGAAGGGGCGTATCCGTCTTCGCTGAAGCATTTGGAAGACGACTACGGCCTGGTGCTGAATTATAACGACTACACCATCAACTACGAAGTGTTTGCTTCTAACGTGATGCCTACGGTTACGGTGGTTCCTAAATGAGCAAGACCCACGAACAACCGGTCCGTATTTTCGAAGAGGACGGCGTTACCACCCACGGTGCCCCTGTGCAGGAAAATGTGATCGAAGAAGAACAGGTCAACATTTCCCGCGCCGGCGCGCGCATCCGCAAGTCCAACCGCACGTTCACCGTTATTTTGTTCACGCTGATTAGCGCTTCGTTGCTGCTGGTCATGTACATGGGTGTGAACGGGTATCAGTCGCTGGTGCACAATCGCAACGAAAACGCCAGCCTGCGCCTTTTGACCACGCTGATCACCACCAACGTGCACATGAACGACGAGCAGAATTCCGTAAGCGAAGGCGTAGGCCCTGAAGGGCCTGCGCTGGTGCTGACCGAGCACCTTGCCTCCGGCGACTGCGAAACCCGCATCTACTTGTACCAAGGGGCCATAGTTTCGGAATACGCCTTGGCAAGCACCAAGTATTCGCCGGCCACGGCTGACAAGATTGTGGACGCCGAAAGCTTTTCGTTCACGCTGGAAGGCAACTTGCTGAAGATCACCACCGAAAAGGGAACTACCCAGGTATGCCTGCGTAGCAGCCAGGGCGGCCCCGCACTGGTCACATCTCAAACGGCAAACCCGGGCGCCACCGGCGCCACCGGCGAAGTGGTCATCCAAGACAGCACTTCTGCCACCCCCGCTGCCACCCTACAAGGGCAAGGGGGTGTGTAAGCCATGGCCCATGATGCCACATACGATGCCGATTTCGAGCACTACGATGCCTTTGACGTGGACCGCGACGAGCTGCAAAGCCAACTTTCGAAGACCGTGATCAGGCGCCGCCGGGGCGAAGAGACGGCCAACAGACGCGACCAGCAAGCATGGCACGGCACCGCCTTCGTGTTGGAATGCGTCATCTTGATGCTGTTTTTGACCATTTCGTTGGCCATTGTTTCTTACCTGTTCGGCGCTTCGCACCAGTCGGGCCAAGCGGCAAACGACCTGACGCACGCCTTGGTGTTGGCATCCACGGAATCCGTCAACGGGGCTGAAGCCTTCGCCGCTAATCCCACCGACACTTCCGTGCCTGAAATTGCGTACTACACCGAAGAGGGCGGCGTGCTCACCCAGGTGCCCCAGTACCTTTCCGGCGTGTATTCGGTGAAGCGCACTGTTGAGCAGCAACAAACTGCCGCGGGAACGCTGTACACCGCCACCATAGAAGTGGTGCGCTACGAAAAGACCGTGTACACCCTTCAGACTGAAAGCTATGTCAGCGAAGGGAGGCGGTAATGGCAGTATCCCAGGAAAAAGGGTCGGTGCGCATTGGCCCGGTAACGCTGATTGCCTTGGTGGTCATACTGTGCTTGTCGGTTATGGCCACGCTTTCCGTAACCACTTCGCGCGCAAACCTTACCCAAGCCACGCGGCAGTCGCAGATGGTGGCTTCCACGTATGCCAACGAACGGTCCGGCCAAGAACTGTTGGCCCAGGTTGACGCCACGCTTGACCAGGTTGCCAAAGCCGGTGGCACCGTGGATGGCGCCATGACCGCCCTGGCGCAGGTGGTGCCCGAAACCGCTGTTATCAGCGGGAACGCCATTCATGCCGCCTATGCAACGCAAACGGGCCACCAACTGAACATTTCATTGCTTATCAACGATGATTTGACTTACACCATAACGAAATGGAAGACGACTTCTGACTGGAACGCCGACGAAATGGAAAGCGCCACCTTGTGGACGGGGCAATAGAAAGCTAAGGAGAGCATTATGGATATCATGCCCGTTTTGAAGCAAATGGTAGATGAAAAGGCATCGGACATCTTCGTGTTGGCCGGCCTGCCTTTGACCTTCGTGGCCAGCGGTAGGCAAAACCGCCTGGACATGGCACCGTTCACCCCGTCCCAAACGGCCGAATTCGTGTCGGAAATCTATAAGCTGGCCCATCGCGACCAAGAGATTTTCGACAAGTCGTTCAACCACGACGACGACTTCTCCTTCGCCATCGGCGGCGTGGGACGCTTCCGCGCCAACATCTTCCGCCAGCGCGGTTCGTACAGCGCCATCGTCCGCATCATCCCCTTCGGTTTGCCCGACCCCAAAGACTTCGAAATTCCCGAAGAGGTTTTGCGCTGCGCCAACTACCAAAAGGGCCTGGTGCTGGTGACCGGTCCCGCCGGCGTTGGCAAGTCCACCACGCTGGCCTGCATCATCGACCGATTGAACCACACGCGCCACGCGCACGTCATCACCATGGAAGACCCCATCGAATTCATCCACAAGCACGGCACCTGCATCGTCACCCAACGCGAAGTGCCCACCGACGTGGCCACGTACGCCGAAGCCCTGCGTTCAGCCATGCGTGAAAGCCCCGACATCATTCTGTTAGGCGAAATGCGCGACATGGAAACCATCGGCACCGCCGTAACCGCCGCCGAAATGTCGCAGCTGCTGTTCTCCACGCTGCACACCACCGGCGCCGCCGGCACGGTCGACCGCATCATCGACGCCTTCCCGCCTTCGCAGCACCGCCAGATTCGCATCCAGCTTTCCATGGTGCTGCAAGCCATCGTCAGCCAGCAGCTTATCCCCACGGTAGACGGGTCGGTCACGCCGGCGTTTGAGATCATGACGGTGAACACGGCCATTCGCAACCTGATTCGCGAATCCAAGACGCACCAGATTGACAGCATCATTGCCGCTGGCAGCAGCGAAGGCATGCGCACCATGGACCAAAGCCTGTTCAACCTGTACAAGCAAGGCCGCATCACCCGCGAAATGGCGCTGCAGTACAGCATCCACACCGAAGCTTTGGAAAAGCGCATAGAAGCCGATTCCCGCCGCGAAAAGTAAAGCAGGCGGCACGCGACCGTGCAGGTCATAGCCCATATTCACACTGACTTCCCGCAGAAGTTCGGCATTCCGCGGCAAAGCGGCATTGCGCCCGACGCGCAAGGTGTGATTGTGTTCGAGCCCGAATTCGCTGTGAACGACGCTGTGCGCGGGTTGGAAGGCTTTTCGCATGTGTGGCTGATCTGGCGGTTTGAAAATGGCGAAGAGGCAGCGGGGGCGGACGCCGTCGGCGCGACTGCCTGGTCCCCCACGGTGCGGCCGCCGCGGTTGGGCGGGCACAAGCGCCTGGGCGTGTTCGCCACGCGTTCGCCGTACCGACCGAACCCCTTGGGGCTGTCTTGCGTGCGCCTGGAACGCGTGGAACTGACCGATGCCGGCCCGCTTTTGCACGTGCGCGGGGCCGACCTGCGCGACGGCACGGCCATCTACGACATAAAGCCCTACCTGCCCTACACCGACAGCCACCCGGAAGCCGAAAGCGGCTTCGCCAAAGGCGTGCAAACCGACCGCTGGCTGCAAGTAGACTTCCCGCAGGAGCTTCTGGCGCACATCCCCGCAGAAAAGCAATCCACCCTGCTAGACGTCCTACGCCAAGACCCCCGCCCCGCCTTCGCCAAGGATTCCACGAAAGCATACGCCCTGGCGTTTGCAACCTGGGACGTGAAGTTCACAGTAACCGAAGGCGTATTGACCGTGGTAGACGTGCAAGAACGAAACAAGTGACCAGGTCGCATGCCATCTTTCGGGGACGATGGTATGCGATGCAAGAATCATGCGCCCCCACGATATGCCCCAACCGCCGCAAAACTCCCCGCGGGGGATGGCGGACGTGTGAAATGGGGAC
>JAUNIP010000060.1 GCA_030523425.1 Coriobacteriia bacterium | reverse complement strand
CAGCGGGTCGCCCGAAAGGCATCCGCCATCACCCGCCGAGAGGACTTCGGAGCATGGCAAAAAGGACTACGGTGCCCACACGGAAAATTCTTCTTGTGGGGGCGGTTGGGATTGTGCTATAGTATTCAGGCTTTTTTGGCACGAAGAGTATTCATAGTATGCATGGAGTTGATAGAAATGTCCAAGGTTTGTGAGATTTGCGGTAAGGCCCCTGTCGCTGGTCGCAGCATCAGCCATTCCCATCGTGTGAGCAACCGCATGTTCCGTCCGAACATCCAGAAGATCACCATTAACGACAACGGCCATGTTCGCAAGGCGAATGTGTGCACGAAGTGCATGAAGGCCGGCAAGGTGGTTCGCGCCTAAGCGCTGCTAGGTGCAGCACTTTTCCGCTTCTGCAACAGACACCATGAAAGCCCGCGCTTGCGGGCTTTCTTGCGGTATACTCTGTTCGTTCGCTTAAGCCGTGCGCAAAGCTTGTTTGTTTGCGCCATGAAAGGAGCACCATGAGCGAGAAGATTTCTGGGAACCTGCACGTTTCCAACGACGTGCTTGCAGACATTATCGGTAACGCCGCCCTTGAATGCTACGGCGTGGTGGGCATGGCGGCTCCCAATGTGGCCGATGCTGCCGCCAAGTTGCTGCCTGCTTCCAGGCTGCGCAGGGGCATTACGCTTACTTCCACCGAAAACGGCGTGCATGTGGACATCTACGTCATCATCGAATACGGCACCAACATCAAGGCCGTAACGAAGAACCTGGTCGATACCATCACGTTTGCCCTGGACACCAATGCTTGCGTCCCGCTAGACGGCATTGATGTTCACGTGCAGGGTATTAAAGGCCAATAGGAGAACATACCAATATGAGCGAATTCAACGGCAATCAAATTGTCAACGCCATTGCTGCTGCCAGCAAGACGTTGACGGCGCGTCGCGAAGAGATCAACCGCCTGAACGTGTTTCCCGTGCCTGACGGGGACACTGGCACCAATATGTCCCTGACGCTGGAATCAGTCATCGAAAACCTGGCAGGGCTTCCCATTGGTGCTGACGGCGCGGCGCGGCGCAAGGCCATCACCACGGGTGCCCTTATGGGCGCGCGCGGCAACTCCGGCGTTATCACGTCCCAGATTTTGCGCGGTCTGTGCGAAGGCAGCGAAGGGGCCCAAGAATTCAACGCCGCTTCCCTTGATGCTGCGTTTTCCCATGCGGTGGAAGTGGCCTTCAAGGCTGTGCGCAAGCCGGTGAAGGGCACCATCCTTACCGTGCTGGAAGATGCCGCCGCGGCTGCCAAATACGCCCGCAAGAAGAAGATGGACACCGAAGAGGCCTTAGATCACATCGTGCGCGAAGCCTATGCTTCCGTGCAGCGCACCCCTGACTTCCTTCCGGTGCTGAAGGAAAACGGCGTGGTGGATGCCGGCGGCTTCGGCTTGGCCATTCTGATGGACGCCTTCACTGCTGCTATAACCGGTCGCGAAGCCATGGGCGACGAGTTGGCCATAGGCCGCAATGCTGCCCCGAAGGTGGAAATCGAGCAGATCAACGACTGGGAGGGCTCGAAGTACCGTTACTGCAACGAATTCCTGGTTGATTCCGACACGTTAGACGCCAACGAAGCGCTTGACTTCTTGGCCACCATGGGCGACTGCGAACTGTGTGTGGGTTCGAATCCCAAGTTCAAGGTGCACGTGCACTCCAACACACCCGACAAGGTGTTGGCCTACTTCCTGGAGCGCGGCCAGATTTCGGAAGTGTTCATCCACAACATGCAGCTGCAAAGCGCCGACCGTTCGGCCAAGCTGGCCGAAGAAAAAGCCGCCGAGCACAAGGAACTGGGCTTTGTGGCCGTGGCCGCCGGCAGCGGCAACGCCAAGATTTTGGAAAGCCTGGGCGTTGACGTGGTGGTTTCCGGCGGGCAGACCATGAACCCGTCTACGAAGGATTTGCTGGAAGCCGTGGAAAAGGTGAACGCCGACAAGGTGATCATCTTGCCGAACAACTCCAACATCATCATGGCCGCGCAGTCCGCCGCTGGGTTGGCGTCCATGGAATGCGGCGTGGTGCCCACCAAGAGCGTGCCTGCGGCCTTCAGCGCCCTGTTCGGCGTGGTGGAAGGCGGCAGCCTGGATGAAAACATAGAATCCATGACCGCGGCCTTCGAAGACGTGAAGACCGGCGAAGTGACCACTGCTATCAAGAATTCCAAGGACGCGCATGACAACCCCATCGCGGAAGGCGACGTGATTGGCATTGCGGACGGCTCCATTGAAAGCGTGGGTTCTTCCGTGCAGCAGGTGGTGCTAGACCTGCTGGAAACCATGGAAGCCGAAGACGCCGACAGCCTGACCATTTTGGCCGGCGAAGACTTCACCGACGATGATTTCGATGCCTTGGTCAGCCTGATAGGGGAACAATTCGAGGACTTGGAGATTGACGCCCAGCGCGGCGAGCAGCCCCTGTATCCCATCATCATGTCTGTGGAATAAACAGACCCCCAAACACGCATGGCCGGCAATCGATTACAGGACAAGCAGGGAAAACCTGCGGCCCCGCAAGATCGGTTGTCGGCTTCTTTGTGCCTGGAAGACCCGGCTTCCACGGTGAAGCAGGTAAGCCCCACGCGGGCCGCGGCCTTGGCGAAGCTTGGCGTGTTCACCGTGCGCGACCTGGTGACGCACTTTCCCCGGCGCTACCTTGACCTAAGCGAAACGCAGACTGTGGCAGGTGCCGTGATTGGCAATTCTTACACCATCGCGGGACAGGTCCACGCGGTGAAGCTGAAGCGCCCCAACGTGCGCATGGTGCTTACCGAAATCACGCTGGTAGACAACACCGGCACGCTGATCATCACCTGCTTTCGCCAGCCGTGGCTTGCCGACCAGCTGAAAGCCGGCGATGTGATAGCCGTGGCGGGCAAGGTTGAGTTCGACTACGGCTTCAAGCGCATGGTGAACCCCTTCGTGGAGAAGCTGGAAGACGGCACGGGCCTTAGCGCGGGCCGCATAATCCCGGTGCACCCCGCCTGCGAAAAGATAAGCGCGGCGTGGATGCGGCGCATTGTGGGCAACGCGCTTGAGCACTGCCAGGGGCTGTACGACCCGCTGCCGCTTGACCTGCGGCTGCGCTACCGTTTCATGAGTCGGCAATGCGCGCTGCGCAGCGTGCACTTCCCCCAAAGCATGGCAGAAGCCCAAGAAGCCCGGCGGCGCCTGGCCTACGAAGAGCTGCTGCTGTTGGAGCTGCGCCTGATGGACGAAGCGGCCCAGCGTTCGCGCGGGAAGCTGCCCGTGGTGCACAAGATTGACGGCCAACGTATGCGCGCCTTGGCGGCAACCGTGCCTTTCACGCTCACAGAAGACCAGGCGAAGGCGAAAGAGGAAGTGCTAGGCGTGCTTTCTGCGAACCGTTGCGCCAACCACCTGGTGCTAGGCGATGTGGGCACCGGCAAGACCATCGTGGCGGCATTCGCCGCGGCCGCGGCTGCCGACACTGGCGGGCAGGCGCTGTTCATGGCACCTACCGAAGTGTTGGCCCGCCAACACGGCGCAACCTTAGGCCCGCTGTTTGACGCCGCGGGCATAACCTACGAAGTGCTGACCGGTTCCACCCCTGCTGACCAGCGCGTTGGCATTATCGAACGCGTGGCGGCCGGCACGGTGGACGTGCTTATAGGCACCCACGCCCTGCTAGAGCCCGACGTGGCGCCACGGGCGTGCACGCTGGTTATCATAGACGAGCAGCAGCGCTTCGGCGTTGACCAGCGCCAAACGCTGCTGGACAAAGGCACCAACCCGGATGCCCTGTACCTTACGGCCACACCCATTCCGCGCACGTTGGCCTTGGCGCTGTACGGCAACCTGACGCTAAGCTATTTAAGCCAAAAGCCCCACGCCACCACGCAACGCACCACCACGCTTTTGCATAAATCCCAGCAGGGCAAAGCCTTCGACGCTGCGAAGGCGGCGCTGGCGGCCGGGCGGCAGGTGTATGTGGTGTGCCCACTGGTGGGCTTGGATACCCAAGCGCGCGACGCGAAGGCGGGCAAGCGCAAGCGCGCCGAAGACGAAGAGGATGCCTACGCCTTCGAAGGCATCAGCATCGAATCCGACGACGACTTCGACGCCGACAACCTTTCGGCCGCTACGGCCGAAGCGGAATTCCTGCAGACGAAGGTGTTTCCCGACTACCGCGTGGAACTGCTTCACGGCAAGCTGTCGTCCGCCGAAAAGCAGCAGGTGATGGGGCGTTTCCATAGCGGGGAAACCCAGGTGCTGGTGGCAACCACCGTCATCGAAGTGGGCGTGGACGTGCCCAACGCCACTGTGATGATCATCCAAGACGCTGACCGCTTCGGCCTGTCGCAGCTGCATCAGCTGCGCGGTCGCGTGGGGCGCGGCACGCACAGCGCCCAGGTGTTCTTGATTTCCGCTTCGCAGAAGGACACGGCGCTAGAACGCCTGCGTGCCATGGAAACCACCGATGACGGCTTCAAGTTGGCGTCTTTCGACCTAAGCCTGCGCCGCGAAGGCGACATATTGGGCAACCGCCAGCACGGCGCAAGCGCCCTGAAGCTGGTGAACGTGGTGCGCGATGGTGCCTTGATAGAGGCCGCCCAAAAGGACGCGCGCGCCATCATGGAAGCCGACCCTGCCCTGGAAGCGCCCGAGCATGCGGCGCTGGCCCGGGAAATGCGCCTGACCTTTTCCCAGAAGCACGTGGCGCAAGGAGGCTAAGATGCGCATCATTGCCGGCACCCTGCGGGGAAAAATAATCAACGCACCAGAGGGCAGCGGCACCCGCCCTACCATCGACCGCGTACGGGAAAGCCTGTTCAGCAGCCTGTACAGCCTGTTGGGCAGCTGGGATGACGTGGCGGTGTTGGACGCTTTCGCCGGTTCGGGCGCGCTGGGGCTGGAAGCGCTTTCGCGCGGGGCGAAAAAGGCCGTGTTTTTCGAGCAGGACAAAGCGGCTGCGGCGGTGGTGCAGGTCAACATTGCCACCTGCCGCCTGACGCCTGACGTTGCCGTGCTGCGCAAGGCTGACGTGCTGGAAAGCCCCCCAGTGAGCGCCCGCCCGCCCTTCGACCTGGTGTTTTTGGACCCGCCCTACGCCTTGCCCTGCGAACAGGTTGCGGGCTTGGTGGACCGTCTGCGCGAAACGGGCGCCCTTTCGCAGAATTGCCTGGTGTGCTACGAACACGCCAGCGCCCAGGTGCCCGACGCCTTCACTGCCGCGTTAGGTCCTGCTTTCAGCCTGTTGGCCAGCAAGCGGTATGGTAAAGTTGCGGTGGACATCTACGAAAGGATTGCCGTATGAAACGTGCTATAACCCCCGGCACCTTCGACCCCATCACCAGCGGGCACCTAGACATCATCACGCGCGCCGCGCAGCTGGTTGACGAAGTGATAGTGGGCGTGGCGCCTTCCAGCCGCAAAAACCCCTTGTTTTCCTTGGAAGAGCGCGTGGCCTTGGTGGAACAGGCAACCGCGCACCTGCCGAATGTGTCCGTCCATCCCTTCGACGGCCTGCTGGTGGATTTTGCCGCACGCATGGGGGCCGACGTGGTCATCAAGGGCCTGCGCGCCATCACCGATTTCGAATACGAATTCCAGATGACCGCCCTGAATTACCAGTTGGACCGCAGCATGGAAACCATTTTCATCATGTCGCCGCCCGACTACATGTACCTGTCTTCGTCCATCGTGCGAGAAATTGCCAGCCTGCACGGGGATGTGACGGGCTTTGTGCCTGATTGCGTGGCGGATGCCTTGCGTGCGAAATTTGCGTAACAGGTGGTTTTTGTGGGTTTATGTGCTACCATGTTGTAGTTAATGTGTATACCCAACGCAGAATCAACGCATTAGGAAGGGAAAACCATGGACGAAACCGGAGTATTGGGGCTTATCGAAGAGCTGAGCATTCTGTTGGAAGACGCAAAGCCGGCTTTCGGTAACAAGAATCTTCGCCAGGTGGACATTCAGGCTGCATTCGAGATCATCGACGAGATCAACGACACGTTCCCCAGCGAATTTGCTCAGGCGCGCCAGATTGTCCGTGAGCGCCAGGCCCTTCTTGACGAAGCGGAAAGCGAAGCGAACCGCCTTATAGAAGATGCACGCAGCCAAGCTATCACCATCGCCAGCGAACAGGAAATTGTGCGCATTTCCCAGCAGCAGGCCGACCAGATTATGGCCGACGCCCGCGAACTGGAGCGCCAGACCCGCGCCGGTGCAGAAGACTACGCCGACGAGGTGTTCGGCCATGTGGAGCAAAGCCTTGACACGCTGCTGAACAACGCTCGCCGCTGCCGTGAACGCTTGAATGCGAATTCCCTGATGGGCCGCTAATACATGGCATCTTCTGAACTGCTTATAACCTTGCCTGATAAACTCTTCGCTGCGGCGGAGAGTTTGCATGTTGGGGGCACCTTTGCGCTGGAGGCCCTTACCATGGGCCGCGATGTGTATGCGCTTGACGCACCCGTTACGTGGCAGGCGGACATCACCAACACCGGTGAGGCGTTCTTGGTTATGGGAAGCGCTGAAGCCACCGTGGTGGGGGAGTGCGGCCGCTGCTTGGAACCTGCGCAGTATGCCCTGCAGGGGGAAATAGAGGGCTACTACCTGGTGGGCGACCAGCCCGATATGCCTTTGGACGAAGACGACGAGCAGGACTTCGATGTGCTAGGCGAAGACCACGTGATTGACTTCGAACCGCTGATTGTGGGTGCCTTGGCGTTGGAGCTGCCGTTGGTGCCGCTGTGTACGCCGGAGTGCAAAGGCCTGTGCCCTGCATGCGGCGCCAACCTGAACCAGGGGGACTGTGGGTGTTCCGCTGAAGACGATAAGCCCGATGCCGCCAACCCCTTCGCGGTTCTGAAAGATTTCAAGTTTGAGTAATTTCCCCCTGTGCATGGCGCCGCTGTGCGCGGTGGTGCATAGTGGGCAGTGCATAATAACTTCTACGGTTAAGGTAATCAACATGGATCAAAATCGCAACACAGACCCTTACCGGCGCTCGCAGTATGCGAACCATCCGCAGCGCGCGCAGCGTCCGGCCGATTCCCAACAGGTCGCGCGTTCGCAGCAGCCCCAGCGGGCCCAGCGTCCGGCCGATTCGCCCTACGCCCAGCAGCCCCAGCGGGCCCAGCGCTCTGCCGCGGCGCAGCAGCCCCAGCGCGCGCAGCGCATGCCGCAATCGGGTAGTTCGCGCGACTATGCATACGGCAGTGGGCGCTACCACGCGAATAAGAAGTCCAAGGCGCCCTACATCGTGTTGGCGGTTCTGCTGGTGGCGGCCATCGCGGTGTTAGGCTTCGCCGTTTCGGGCCTGTTTGCGGGGAAGGGCAACACCGCAACAAACCAGTCTTCTACTTCCGGCCCCATGGCTGTAACCGACACTTCCACAGGCCAAACGCCTGCTGCGGCTCCGGCGGCATCTAGTGACAGCATCGTGATGACCCTAGGCGGCAGCCAAGACACCTATGTGTTGGTTGGCGAAAGCTACCTGGAAGCCGGTTGCCACGCCACCGACCTGGAAGAAGGCAACATCACGCCTTCGGTGACCACGCAAGGCAACGTAGATGCCAGCAAGGTGGGGGATTACACGGTCACCTACACGGCCACCAATTCCAAGGGCGCTACCGCTACGAAGACCCGCACAGTGCATGTGGTTTCCAGCATGGATGCCGACACCGACGGCATTTCGGTGCTGATGTACCACTACATCTACCACGACACGCCTGAAGAGGAAAATTCTAACTTCCTTTCCGATGTTGACTTCGAAGAGCAGCTTGCCTGGCTGCAGTCGGAAAACTTCTACTACCCGTCCTACCAAGAGCTGCAGGCTTACGTGAACGGCACGCACACGCTGCCTGCGAAATCCGTCATCCTGACGTTCGATGACGGCGAGCAGGGCTTTTTGGATTACGGCGTGCCGCTGCTGGAAAAATACCAGATACCGGCCACCAGCTTCATCATCTGCATCGATGATGACGCCCAGTGGAAGACCATCCATTACGCCAGTGAATATGTGTCCTACCAGTCACACTCCTACAGTTTGCACGCGGCCGGCTATTCCGGGCAGGGCCACGGCGGCCGCATTTACGACCTAAGCACCGAAGAGTTGGTGGACGACTTCAAGAAGGCCTCTGACATCTTAGGCACCAACGAAGCGCTGGCTTACCCCTTCGGCGATGTGTCGGACGTGGCGCCGGAGGCAGTGCGCCAAGCGGGCATTCTGTGCGCGTTCACCACGGACTACGATCAGGCGCACATAGGCGACGACCCTGCGAAGCTTTCGCGCATTCGCGTGTTCGCCGGCAATTCCCTTGATAGTTATATGTATCAAGTGCTCAATGGTTCCTAAAAACCCGCTTGCAAGCCGTGGCAGCATTTGTTAACATACCGTTTTGCGTCTAAACGAAGTCGTGCGGGCACGTGCCCGCCTGAAGAAGGAGTATACAGATGGCAGTACCTAAACAACGAAAGGGTCGCGCAAGCGTTCATTCCCGTCGCAGCGCCAATGATCGCATTGACGCTCCTGCCCGTTCCGTGTGCCCTCAGTGCGGAGAGGTAAAGCTGCCGCATCGTGTGTGCCCGAACTGTGGCTTTTACAAGAACCGTGAGGTAGTAGAGACCGATTAGTCTTTACAGCACCGAATGGCTAAGCCCCCGCAAGGGGGCTTTTTTGCGTGTCTGTGCTTGTGATTCCTGTGCCGTTTGCAAGTTTGCCGTGACAGGTCGTCCTGCTTGCGGGGGGTTGCTTTGCGTGTGAGGGCTGAGTCTAGGAGCACCAAATCGTGCCGCCCGATTCGGGCGGGGCCAGTCGTTTTGTTGGGAGTTTTGGGGGGCGCCCCACGGGGGGGGCGGTGGCCTGAACATCCGCCGCCCGGGGCCCGGGCATGGGCCTAATAAGGGACTACTTCTGCCAGCGCGGATGCTTCAGGGCATCGGGATTTTTCAGGTGCGGCCAGGTGCCGTTGTTCAGGACGCCGAGCACACCCGAGGCGGCCATGGTGGCGACGCCGATGGCGGCCTCGCTGGTCAGGCCCGCCATGTGCGGGGTGGAGATGAAGTTCGGGAGCGAGAAGAGCGGATGATCGGTGGGCACGGGCTCGTGGGCGAAGACGTCCGTGGCCATGCCGAGGAGGTGGCCCTCCTTCATCACGCGGTAGAGGGCGTCCTCATCGATGAGGCCGCCGCGGGCGCAGTTGACGAGCATGGCGGTGGGCTTCATGGAGCGCAGCTCCTTCTCGCCGATCATGTTCTTGGTCTCGGGGGTGAGCGGGGAGTGCAGGGAGATGGCGTCGGAGGTGGTGAGCAGCTCATCGAGGCTCACCTGCTCCATGCCGAGCTCCTTGGCGCGCTCAGGCTTCAGGTAGGGATCGTAGACCTTGACCTTCATGCCGATAAGGCCGGCAAGCTTGGCCAGGGCACCGCCGATGGCGCCGCCGCCCACGAGGCCCAGGGTCTTGTCCTTGAGCTCCATGGCCCGGTAGGAGTTGCGGTAGGCAAAGTTGCCCTCGCGCATGGCCTGATCGTTGCGGGGCAGGTCCTTGGCCAGGGCGAAGATCAGGGCCAGGGCGTGCTCGGCCACGGAGATGGTGTTGGCGCCGGGCGCAATGACGACCGGGATGCCAAGCTCGGTGGCAGCGGCCACGTCCACGTCGTCAGTGCCGACGCCGGGAC
>JAUNIP010000009.1:24230-46037 GCA_030523425.1 Coriobacteriia bacterium | reverse complement strand
GTCGTCTAGCGGTTTAGGACGCCGCCCTCTCAAGGCGGAGGTCGCCGGTTCGAATCCGGTCGGAGCTACCATAAAACAGCAGGCCAGGGGAACATCCCCTGGCCTTTTTGCATCCCTCTACAAATACGTTTCGGTCAGGTAGGCTATCACTTCGTCGTTGCCGTTGATCAGGCGGCCTTCCGCGTACAGATACGGTATCAGGTTTGCGTCGCCGCCTAGGGCCACAAGCTCTTGGTAGGGCTGTTCTTGCTCCACGTCGCGTTTGTCCAGTTCGATGCCGTGCTCGTTGGCGAAATTCACCGTCACCGAACAGGTTGAGCACGGTGCCCAGTAATATAGGATCGGCGTTTCCATTGGTCCTCCTTTTCCAAACGAAGCCCGCTTGCGCGCGGCGCTAGCGAAGCTCCCAGGCGTGGTCCAAAGGACCACTCCCCTTCCCTAAATCCAGTTGGGCGCGCAGGGCACCGGTCAGGTAGTTTTTAGCGTCGCGCACGGCCTTGGCCAACGGAAGGCCCAGTGCCAGCCCGCAGGCTATGGCCGAAGACAGCGTGCAGCCGGTGCCGTGGGTGTTGGGGTTGTTCACGCGTTCGCCTTCCAGCCAACACAGATCGCCGTTCGGCAGGCGCAGCAGGTCGTCGGCGGGGTTGAGCGATGTGCTGCCCGGGGCCGCCAAGCCGTGGCCGCCCTTTATGAGCACCGCGCCCGGGAACCAGCGGGCCATTTCGTCAGCCGCATATTCGGCGTCTTCGGCGCTGGTGATGGCAAAACCGCACAGCGCCTGGGCTTCGTCCAAGTTAGGCGTGATGATGGCCGCGCGCGGGAACAGCTGGGACCGCAGCGCTTCGGCCACGCCCCCCGCCGCCAGCGAAGCGCCGCTGGTGGCCATCAGCACCGGGTCCACCACCACGTTTTCGGCGTTGTTGCGGTCAAGCGCAGCCGCAATGGCCGCCACAATTTCGGGCGAAGACACCATACCTATCTTCACCGCCAAGGGGCGGATGTCGGCGAATACGGCGTCGATTTGTTGCTCCACGAAAGCAGGAGGGACGTCGAAGACGCCCGTGACGCCTAGCGTGTTTTGCGCCGTCAGCGAAGTGATGGCTGTTTGCGCGAACAGGCCACGCGCCGTGATGGTCTTAATGTCGGCCTGGATGCCCGCCCCGCCGCTGGAATCGGAACCGGCAATGCTTAGCACCGAAGGCAGCACATGAGGACCGCTTGCGGGGCCTAATCCCAGCACGCGACCCACTTCTTCGCTCAGCTGCGCCGTGGTTTGCGTGATGTCGTCCGCGGCGAAGATGGCCGAAACCACCGCGGCGCCTTGCACGCCCGTGCCTTCCAGCACCTCCAGCGTGTTCGCATTCAGGCCGCCTATGGCCACCACGGGAATGTCCACCGCAGCCGCAATGCGGCGCAGTTCGGCAGGCGCTACATCGGCCGCTTCGGGCTTGGTGGGCGTGGGGATAACCGCCCCCACCCCCAAATAGCTGGCGCCGGCGGCCTGGGCAGCGCGGGCCTGCTCCACCGTTTGGACCGAAACGCCCACGATGGCATTCGGCCCTAAGGCTTCGCGTGCCGCGGCGCAGGCCATGTCGCTTTGCCCCACATGCACGCCGTCGGCGCCTAGCAGCTTGGCGGCCTGCACGTTGTCGTTCACCACGAAGGGCACGCCGGCGGCCCGGCACAACGGCAACAAATCGCGCCCCAACGCCACCAGCTGCTGGGTGGATGCTTCCTTGCTGCGCAGCTGCACGAACGTGGCGCCGCCCTTCAGCGCTTGCGCCACACATTCGGCCAAGGAACGCTGCCCCAACCATGCATCGCTGGTCACGGCGTACAGGCGCATCGCCTTGGTCAGTTGCTTCACGGTAAAGGCCATGTTTCCCCCTTGGGAACGGCATCGGCGGGGACAGCCGCCGTGCTGCGGAATTACAGTTCTTGTACTAAGGCGCCGCGCTCTAGCGCTTCGCCGCTTATATTGTACAGGGCATCCAGCAGATACGTACGGAAACTGCCATTTCCGTCCTCATGTGTCATGCGCGCCGCCGCCACTTGCCCGCACAGGCCTTCGCCTGCAATGGCCGCCACCACCGCTTCCAGGGGCGCTTCGGGGTTGGCCACCACGTAGGCGGCCACAATGCAGGAAAGCATGCAGCCCGCGCCGGTAATCTTGCCCATAAGCGGACTGCCGTTGCGGATGGCGAAGGCGCGCGTGGCATTGGCCACAACGTCGATGGCGCCGGTGATGGCCACCACCGCGCCTGTTTTTTCCGCCAGGCTTTTCGCGAAGGCGGCAGACGCCTCCAGACTGTCTTCGGTCACGGCGTCTTCGGGGTTCACATCCACCCCGCGGGTTGCCGAGGCGCTGCCAGCCAAGGCCTTCATTTCGGACATATTGCCCCTGATGACCGCAATGTCATAGGTGTCCAACAACGCAGCCGCCGTAGACGTGCGCAGCATGCTGGCACCCGCCCCCACCGGGTCTAGCACTATTGGGTGCCCCAGCTTGGTGGCTTGGGCGGCCGCCTTGTGCATGCCGGCGATGGTGTGTTCATTCAGCGTGCCAATGTTGAGCACCAGCCCGCCGCAGATGCTGGTTATATCTTCCACGTCGGCCGGCTCGTCGCTCATGATGGGGCTGCCGCCGCAGGCCAACAGAGCGTTGGCGCAGTCATTCACGGTCACGTAGTTGGTGATGCAATGCACCAGGGGCACCTGGGCACGCACGTTTTCAAGGGCGATTTTCAGCGCGAACGGTTTCATGGGTTACTCCTCGAATTCCAAGTCGATGGTCAGGTTGTCCATAATCTGGTTGACGGTGCGCACGGCGCACATCTTGCCGCACATGGTGCAGGTACCTTCCGTGGAAGGCGGCGCGCTTTCGAAGTATTCGCGCGGCTTCACGGGGTCTAGGGCCAGGGCGAACATTTCTTCCCAGCTTACGCGGCGGCGGGCGTCGCTCATGCGGTTGTCGCGTTCGCGTGCGCCGGGGATGTTTTTGGACAGGTCGGCGGCATGGGCGGCAATAAGCGTTGCCACCAAGCCTTCGCGCACGTCCGCCGCATTTGGCAAGCGCAGGTGTTCGGCGGGCGTCACGTAGCACAAAAAGTCCGCGCCCGCCGCGCCCGCAATGGCGCCGCCGATGGCAGCGGTTATGTGATCATAGCCTGGTGCTATGTCGGTGACCAGCGGCCCTAGCACGTAAAACGGCGCGTTGTGGCACAGGCGCTTTTCCAGCTTCACGTTCGCCGCAATTTCATCTAAGGCCATATGACCCGGCCCCTCCACCATCACCTGCACGCCGGCGGCCCACGCGCGCTTGGTCAGCTTGCCGATTTCAATGAGTTCGGCAATTTGGCCGGCGTCGGTGGCATCATAGTTGGCACCGGGGCGCATGGCATCGCCGATGCTGATGGTCACGTCGTGTTCGTGCAGGATGTCTAGCACCTGATCGAAGTATTCGTAGAAGGGGTTTTCGTTTCCCGTGGCTTCCATCCACGCGAAGATAAGCGAGCCCCCGCGGCTGACGACGTTCATCAAGCGGCCGGTTTCCTTGAAGCTTTCGATGACCCGCCGATTCATGCCCGCATGGATGGTCACGAAGTCCACGCCGTCTTCGGCATGCCGGCGCACCACGTCCAAGAAATCCTGCGGCGTGATGCTGATCAGGGCTTTCTCCAGGTATCCGATGGCGTCATACAGGGGCACCGTGCCTATCATGGCAGGCGACTTTTCCACCAGCGCCGTGCGGAACGCCTGAGTTTTGCCGTGGTTGGACAAATCCATGATGGCATGGGCACCCAGTTCTAACGCTACGTCCACCTTGCGCCATTCTTCTTGTTCGTCCATCAAGTCGCCCGAAATGCCCAGGTTCACGTTCACCTTGGTGGACATGCCTTCGCCTACGCCTTGCGGGCTCAGCGACGTGTGGTGGATGTTGGCCGGAATGGCAATGCTGCCGCGCGCCACCCCCGCGCGCACGAATTCCGGACTGCGATGTTCGCGCTGCGCCACGGCGTGCATGGCGGGCGTAACCACGCCGGCGCGGGCGAAATCAAGCTGGGTGATACAGGTGGTTTGGACGTCTTGCGTCATAAGGCTCCCTTCGTTGGCATTATCCAAACAGGTTCAATGGGTCGAATCGGATACGCCGCTTCCTCTCAGCCCGCCGTGTTCGCGAGCTCCCCTATACACATGCAGTATACGCCAGATGCGCGCGCTAGGCCGTGGCTTGTTCGCAGAAGGCGAATACGGTGTTGAAGTAGCTGCGGGGATCCGCCACGTGGCTGGCGCAGTGGCCCGCGCCGGGGACCAGCAACAGCTGCTTGCGCGACGTGCAGGCGTCATGCAAAGGGTGCACCATAGATGCTGGCACGAAGTCGTCGTCTTCGCCGTGGATGAACAGCATGGGCACCTGCGCGTGCTTCACCGCTTCCACCGGCGACGCATCCTTGAAGGCACAGCCACCGTGGGCTGTGTAGGCTTTCTGCACCGTGTTGATGACCGGAGCCGAAAGCGGGCCGAACGGGCGCATGATGCTTTCGCACTCTTCGTGGAAATTGGAGAATGCGCAGTCCGAAATTGCTGCTTTCACCTGGTGCGGAAGGGCGTCTGCGCTGGCGGCCATGCAGGTGGCGGCCGCGCCCATGGACTGCCCGTGCAGCACCACTTGCACGTCTTCGCCGTATTCTTGCACCAGCCAGTGGCACCATTGCAGCAGGTCTTGGGCGTCCAACCAGCCTATGCCCACCAAGTCTCCTTCGCTTTCGCCGTGGGAGCGCAGGTCAACCTGCAAGGTGTTATAGCCGTGCGCGGCGTACTGGGCGGCAAAGCAGTCGGTGTCGCGGTGATTGGAGCGAATGCCGTGCGCTATCACCGCCCACTTCGCGCTGGGCTGGGGCACGCGGGACGTATAGGCCACCAAAGTTATGCCGTCATAGCCTTGAGTGTGCACAGCCTGGGTGGTGGCGGTTTCGCGCCAGGCACCCGTAAGCGCGCGCAGGCCGCCCGCCGTTTGCCGATCAGCCAGCTCCCCCGCGGCAGGGCGACCCGAAAGGTCGAAGCCGATGCCTTCTCCGTTGAAGGCGAAGCGCTGCTCAAGCTTGGATTCCACCGCATTCAGCGTGCGCGGCATGAACGCAACCTGGTTCACCTTGCGGCACACGCCGTTGAAGGCGAAGCGAACACCCACCGCGGCACCGACCGCAGCAGCAACGCCTATGGCCACAATCTGTGGGGTGTTCAGCCGCTTGCTTCGGGGTGTCATAGCGTGTCCTTTCGATTTTGCGCCGCCTCAAGCGCTGCAGGGTACAGCACGAACAGCGTGCCTTCGTCTAGCGAAATTTCTGCTGCAGTGCCCACAAGTTCGTTCGAGAGACCCCGCGACGTGCGGTTTGTGAGCGTGTGGTTGTCCAGCTGGTACAGCAGGCCGCGTTCGGTCACGCCGCGGCAGCGGTCGGTGGCGGAAAGCACGGAAACGGTGCCTTGCAGCAGGTCTTCGGCAGACGCCGTTCCCGCTTGCGGCGGTGCCTGGATGCGCAGCGTTGCCGGCCCTACCAGCACGTGCAGCGCAAACGGTCCTGCGGCGGGGTCTTCGCCAGCAGGAGCACCCAGCGAAACCGCCTGCACTTCCATGCCCGCTTCCGCCGCGGCAGCCATGGTTTGCAGCGCCGCCAAGGTGTGGTCCAAGCGCCCGCCCAAACACGCATACAGCACCACCTTGCCCACGCCTTCTTCCTGCGCACGGCGCAAGGCCAACTCCAGGTCGCTTTCGTTCTTCATGGCCTGGTGGCGTTCCACCTGCGGGCAATCAGGCACATACCCCAGCGAATCGAAATCACCCAACGCCAAGGCGGGCTGAACGCCGCACGCGCGCACATGGCGAAAGCCCCCATCGACGGCAACTACCGCGTTCGCGGCGCCGGACGCCACCAAGGCGCAGAAATGTTCGCGGTGGAAATCATCCGCAGCGGCCACTATGGCCCACGTGTTTGCCGGCCGTTCCACAAGCTCTCCTTTTCCTGCAAGTGCATGTTGTGCTTTGCATGCTAGAATAGCACGCGCGAGTGGGCCAGACGGTCGCGCGTCTGACAGACGTGAGGAAAGTCCGGGCTCCACAGGGCAGGATGCCAGCTAACGGCTGGGCGGGGCGACCCGACGGAAAGTGCCACAGAAAAGAAGACTCCCCCGCCGCGCAAGCGAGCGGGAGAAAAGCTGAAACGGTGCGGTAAGAGCGCACCAGCGCGCTGGCAACAGCGCGGCTTGGTAAACCCCATCCGGAGCAAGCGCAAATAGGAACGCCATAGGCTTGCCCTGGCCTGCGTTCGGGTTGCGTGCTAAAGACGCCTGGCGACAGGCGCCGAAGATAAATGGCCGTCCAAGACAGAACCCGGCTTACCGGCCCACTCTTCTTTGTTGCGCCGTTCTACCGAACAGCGCAACAACTCGACGCTGCGCGGGGCGTATGCACCCTGCTTTGACCCTTATTTTCGGGCTCACTGGGAACAAGAAGAAAGTCCACTCGACGGGTGATGCCGGATGCCTTTCGGGCGACCCGTTCCGCTGCTTAAGACCCTGCGCTGAAACGCGCAGGGTCTTACCGTGCGCTCCACTGCCTCATGCTTTTTTAATTCCGCTGCGCTTCGCGCAGCATTGTTTGCTATCAGAGACGCCCGAAAGGCATCCGCCATCCCCCGCGGGGAGTCTTGCGGCGATCGGGGCACATCGCCAGGGCGCGTGGGCCAAGGGGGGGTCCCTGTGCATAGGCGGCCGCGCCCCGGCCGTAAAACAGCCGGCTGTGAACGAATGGGGCGGACGCGGAAAAGCAAAAAGGTTGGTTGTGAACGAATCGCCATCCGGGTTGCGGTCCGCTGGGCGCAAAAACGCCGGCTGTGCACGAACAAACGCCCTGCGGGGGCCCTTCCAGGGGCCGCGCGCTCGGCCCATTCGTTCACGACCGTCGTTTTTGCTTTTCCGGTAGGCGCTCATTCGTTCACAACCGTCGTTTTTGCGTCACACGCACGGGGCTAGGCGGCCCGCCTGCGCATCTGTTCGTTCACAGCCGGCTTTTTGCTGGCGGGCCCTCCTTCCCAGGAACGCGCGGGCGACCCGGGTTGGGGCGAAGTGGGTCTCTAGGCTGGTCGGGGGGCGTTTGCGTGCGATGCTTTCGGCCCGATCTTCGTCGAAACGTGAAAAGAAGGGCCCCAGTCACTGGCGCAGCGGTTGAGGGACGCCCTGAAGCGTTCGGCCAGCGAGCCTCCGCCCTTCCACACGCTGTTTATCCGAATCCCATCGTTGGCAAAGTCAGCGAGCGGCCCTGTGGTGCCCAGAATTGCCCCGCCTTTCGGGCGTAGCGTGCTTCGCACGTGAGCCCGAAAACAAGGGGCAAGGCTGGGTGCCACAGGGCCGCGCAGCATCGAGCAGTGGCGCCGTTCGGCAGAACGGCGCAACGGACAGCCGCTTGCATCGCATGCAAACGCCCCCCGGGCAGGCGGACGTGCTTGGACCGCGCCTGAAGGGAGCGCTGCGACTTCCGGGCTAGATTCCTCGACGGCGCCGCCAACCGCCTTCGCGCGGTTTTCGCAGATCCGGGCCTTTGCGCGCCCGCATGTCGTGGCGCACACTTGCTCGGAATGACATCGGGCGCATGATGGATTCTTCCACTCCGGCGCGCCTTTACGGCGCGCTTCCGGTTGGAATGACTGCTTGACTCCGCACAGAATCACTTGCCCCCTCGTCGGCGGGCATAGAAAAGCCGGCAAGGGGTTTCCTTGCCGGCTGGCTTGTTGGGGATATTGATTAGTCCAGGTCGTCGAAGTCGGAGGCGTTTTCTACGGTGTCGCCGAAGCCGGACAGGTCGCGTTCGCCCACGAAGGCCATGGGAACGGCGGGGGCGGCGGTGGCATTGTCCGGGCGGGTGAACACCGGCGTGCTGTAGTCCATGGCGGCAGGCGCGGCGGCAGTACGCACAGGGGCTGCGGGCGTTTCGTAGTTGCGAGCAGCGGACTTGTTGGCGCGTGCGTGGGCGCTGGCCATGATGGACGCGTCGCTGATGTCAGCCAGCTTGGTGGTGGCATCGTTGATGAAATCCTTCAGCACGTCCTGGAAACGGCCGCGGATTTCTTCGCAGTCCTGGTCAAGCTTGGAAATTTCGTCTTCGATATCAGCCTTGTCGGCATTGGCTTCCGCGATGATGCGGGAAGCTTCTTCACGGGCATCGGCGATAATCTGGTCGGCGTTGTCATTTGCCTTGGCCAGGGTTTCATCGGCCGTGCGCTGGGCGATAACCAAAGCCTGGGCGATGGCGTTGTCGTTGGCCTTCTTTTCGGAAAGCTGGCGCTCAAGCTCGGCTATGCGGGCATCCTTTTCGGCAACGTCGGCGGAAGGAGCTTCCGGCTCACTTTCCTGGTCGGTTTCGGGAGTCATATCCAATACCTGGGTTTCACCGATGGCGTCAAAGCCGCTGGTGTCACCCAGCTGGTCGTTAGCGCCGCTCTTCAATTCCTCAATCTGGGCATCGCGTTCGGCAACCGCATTGTTCAGAGCGTCAATTTCGTTGGCAACGAACTCCAAGAATTCGTCTACCTCGTCAACGTCATAGCCCTTGCGGTCAATAGAAAAGCTCTGATTGTTGATGTCGTTAGAAGTGATTGCCATGCTGTTCCCTTCGTTCTTCCTATGGTGGTCGGCCAAAGCCGCTATACGATAAATCCTACAAAACTAACTAGCAGACATACGGCTAATTGTAATACAAGCAGGGCGAATATGGGCGATATGTCCAGAAAACCCCCAATAGGCGGAATCAACTGCCGGAACAGGTTTAGATACGGGTCGCAGATCTTGCCCAAAACGGTGTAGATGTCGTGAAGGATGCCGCGGTCGGTGGGCAGCCAGCTCATAAGCACGTACACCACAATGACCAGCGAGTAGAAGTCTACCAGTCTGACAAGGATGTACATGATCATAGCTTGCCCAGTTCTTCCCCGCGCTTCACGGCGGCGTCGACACCCTTAAAGATCACCTGGTCAAAGCCTGCTTCTTGCATGGCATCCAGGGCGGCTAACGTGGTGCCGCCGGGGCTGCATACGCTTATGCGCGTGGCTTCGGGGCTTTGGCCCGTTTCAAGCATGAGCGCGGCGGTGCCGTAAACCATCTGCAGCGCCATGTCCTGCGCCAGCTGGGCGTTTAGACCCTGTTCCACGCCGGCGTCGCGCAGCACTTCCACCAGGTGGGCCACATACGCCGGGCCAGAACCGCTAATGGCACAGATGGCATCCATCTGGCTTTCGTCCACCACGCAGGCCAGGCCCAAGCAGGCGAACAGGCTGCGCACGGTTTCCACGTCAGCCGGCCCCACAAGGCTACCGGGGCATACCGCCACCGCGCCCTTGGCCACCATCAGCGGCGTGTTAGGCATGGTGCGCACCACGCGCGCGTCCTGCGGCAGCGCGGCTTCCAAACGGTTGGTTGCCATGCCAGCGGCAATGGAAATGAACAGGGGGCCCGCAGCGCCACCCGCGAAGGCAGGTTGTTCGCGCATGCCCGCCAAGACGTCCATCATCACCTGGGGCTTCACGGCCAAAATAACCACATCGGCCGCTTCGGCCTGCTGCGCTTGCGCCACGCACCTCACGCCGTAGGTTTGCTGCAGGTAGTCCCGGCGCTCTTGCCCGGGGTCGGCCACCAGGAAGTTTTCGGCGGTCAGAACCGCGGCAGGCTGCTGCTGCGAAGCCAGAAGGCCGCTAAGGATGGCCTCCCCCATCTTGCCGCCGCCAACGATAAGCACCTGCGTGCTGGAAGTGAATTCGCTCATTAGATGACACCTTGCCCGCGCAGTTTCATTTTCTCCGCATCCGAAAGCGCCGCGCCTGTGGAAAGGGCGAACACCTTCGGGGCTATGCAGTCCACCGTGGCATCAAGCGCGCTGGCCACGCCGAAGGAAAAGTCCAGCACGCGGGAAAACAGGTCGGCCGGGGTGGCGGAAAGCGCCAACACGGCAACATCGCCCGCGCGCAGAATCTTCGCCACGCGCTCCACGTCTTCGTAGGTTGCCGGCCTGAGCACCTCTACCGAACGGGATGGGGCGTGCACCGTGGTTCCCACCGAAGACGAATAGGTGTCGCGGCCAAACGTCGAAGTGCCGCGCGTGGCGCTGAACGCGGGCTCGGAAGAAGCCGGCGCGCCATAGCTTGGCGCGGCAGGCACCCCGTTCGCAACAGGCGCAGTGGCCTGGGTGGCGCCGCCAAACAGGTTGTCCAGGCTTTCCGAACGTTCCTTGGTGGTGCCAAGGCCCGCCGAAGACAGCGGGGCTTTGGCGTCTACCATGGTGCGCGAACTGCGGTAAGACCCTGAAGCGGAAGGCTGCGCAGGGGCTTCGGTGGGCAACGGCGTGCTGGCGCGCACGTCGGTCAAGGACACCAGGCGCGGGGCCGATACGCCCGCAGGGCGGCGGGTCGAAGACTGCGGGCGCGTGGTCACGTCGCCGCTGTACGGGTCATACTGCGAAGCGGGTTCTTCGTAGCCGGCGGTGTCGTAGGTCACATCGCCGAAGCCTTGGCCATAGTCGTAGTCTTCGCCGTCAAAGTTGTCGTAGGCATCTTGGCCGTCATCGTAGTAGTCGTTGGCGTAACCCGCGCTGCGACGACGAGTGCGGCTGCGCGGCTCTTCTTCCTGGGCAAACCCCAGCTTGGACTTAACGCCATCTAAGGAAATCTTGGGAAGCTCCATGTTTTTCTTCCTGTCTTGGTTCAAATTTCTCTGTTCGGCCGGCACGGCGCCGTTAGGCTACCCTTCAAACGTGTCACTGAAGATGGCGCGACCAATACGCACCATGGTAGCGCCCGCAGCTATGGCTTCGCGCCAGTCTTCGCTCATCCCCATGGAAAGTTCATTGAATTGGCTGGCGCTTTGGGCGTCCAAGCTGCTGGCAATATCCGTGCGCAGGGCCGCCAGGCCCGCGAACGTAGCGCGCACTGCTTCTGTGTTGCCCCGCGGAGCCATGGTCATCAGGCCGCGCACGCACACATTCGGCAGCGTGGTGCACAAACGCACCAGGTGTGCGGCTTGGTCAGGAGCACAGCCGCTCTTGCTTTCTTCGCCCGAGACGTTCACTTCCACCAGCACCTGCTGCACCTTGCCGGCCGCCGCAGCCGCCTGGTTGATCTTTTCGGCGTGGCGGGGCTGGTACAGCGAATGGATGAGCGCGGCGTGCTGGACAATGCGGGGAATCTGGCGCGACTGGATGTTGCCTATGAAGTGCCACGTTTGGTCCTCCAGGGCGTCTGCCTTCGCCGCCAGGCTTTCGGGGCGGTTTTCGCCGAAGTGGTGCGCGCCGGCGGCCATGGCCTGGCGCACCGTTTCGGTGTCGACGGTCTTAGACACCGCGATCAGCGTGACGTCTTGCGGGTTGCGGCCGCAATCCAACGCGCATTGGGCCACTTGGGCCGCAACGGTTTGATAGTTTTCGAAAGCGCTCATACGCAGCTCCTTTTACAGCTTCGCCGCGAAGGCCCCATGGCGGCCGCACGTGCCGCCGGTTGCCCGGTAAGAATAGTAGTCCGCAGGATTACAGCGCGTGCACACCTGGGCATCCGCAATGCGAGCAGGGTTGGCGCCCTGCTGCTGCAGGTCTGCGGCCACCGCGGCCGCCAGGCTAACGTGGCGCGCGCACGGCACGCAATCCACGCCGAAGCGCTGCTGAAAAGCCTGGGCAACTTCTTCCCCCGTTTCGAAGCATTCGCTGCGGATATGCGGACCAATGTAGGCATTCACCTGGTCAGGCGCGCATGCGGCAACGGCGCACAGCTGCTGCAACGCCTTGCCCGCAATGCCGGCCACCGCCCCACGCCATCCCGCGTGCACCACCGCGAACTGCCCGCCCGGGGCGGCCAGCACCAGCGGCAGGCAATCGGCGAAGCACAGCAGCGCCACCACACCGGCAGCGCTAACCACCAGGCCGTCGGCGCCTGCGGCTGCGTCCTGCTTGGCCAGCTCAACTGCGGATGCTTCGCTGTTGCACAGCGTGACCAGTTCGGTACCGTGCACTTGGTTGGGAACAATCAAGGGCGCTTGCGGCACGCCTAACGCGTCCAGCAGCAGCTGGCGGTTGGCGCACACCAGCGCGGGTTCGTCCCCCACATGCGTTGCCAGGTTCAAGCCCGCGTAGGCACCCGTGCTCACGCCGCCCGCGCGACCCGTGAACCCCAAAAAAATGCCAACCGACGACGCCAAAGCGTCGTCGGTCAGAATGGATATGCCTGTTGAAGCGTGCTGCTCAAGCGTGGGCAGCGGCAAGGAAACAGCCACCGCGCGCCGCCTTTAGCGCTGGCGCTTCAGGAAGTCAGGAATGTAGTCGGCATCCGCCAAGCGGCTGGTGGAAGAGTAGCTGGCAGGAGCGCTGTAGGTGGACTGCTGAACCACCGGGGTGACCGGGGGAATCATAGAGCCCGCCGTGTTGGGCTTTTCAGCGGTGGAGCCAAACAGGTTACTGCGGCCGAAGTCCAGCGATTCCTGAGAGGCGTTCATCTTGAAGCCCGTGGCTATGACGGTAATGCGCACCGCATCCCCCATGCCTTCGTCCACAATCTGGCCATAGATGATGTTGGCGTTTTCGTCGGCGCAAGCTTCCACGGTGCGGGCCGCTTCGGCCACTTCCTGCAGCGTGAGGTCTGGGCCGCCGGCGATGGAGAACAGCACGCGCGTGGCGCCTGCGATGGAGGCCTCCAGCAAGCTGGAGTTGGTGGCCTGCTGGGCGGCTTCCAGCGCACGGTTTTCGCCGGTGGAAACGCCGATGCCCATCATGGCGGTACCGGCGTCCTTCATGACGGAGCGGATGTCGGCAAAGTCAAGGTTGATCAGGCCCGGGATGGTAATCAGATCGGTGACGCCCTGGATGCCCTGGCGCAGCGTGTCGTCTGCGATGCGGAAGGCGTCTAGCATGCTGGTCTTCTTCTCCACAATTTCCAGCAAGCGGTCGTTCGGGATGACGATGAGCGTGTCAACCTTCTGGGACAGAAGCGAAATGCCCTGTTCGGCTTGGTTGCGGCGCACGCGGCCTTCGAAGGAGAACGGCTTGGTGACGATGCCCACCGTCAGCGCGCCGATTTCTTCACGCGCGATTTCAGCGATGATGGGGGCAGCGCCTGTGCCCGTGCCGCCGCCTTCGCCTGCGGTCACAAACACCATGTCGGCGCCGGCTAGCGCTTCGCGGATTTCGGTGCGGCTTTCTTCGGCGGCCTGGCAACCCACTTCGGGGTTGGCGCCCGCGCCCAAACCGCGGGTCAGCTCTTCGCCGATGTGAATGGTCCGGTCGGCGTCAGAAAGCAGCAGCGCCTGATGGTCGGTATTGACGGAAATGAATTCGACGCCCTGAACGCCGGCTTCAACCATGCGGTTCACGGCATTCGTGCCGCCGCCGCCCACACCGACGACCTTAATGACGGCCAGATGCTCAGAACCAATCCTGTTAGCCATTATGTCCTCCACACTTTCCAGAAGTTGCAAACATGCATGAATATACAAGCGTGGGTTTTTCCCACAGTGGTCTATTGTACACAAAAAGCAACATAGTTCCTAATGCAGCGCCAAATCGTCACATTCTCCACGCTGAGCGCAAATTAAGAAGCGCGGGGCGGGCGGATGCAGTAGCCGCCAAAGCGGTATCATACGGGCAGTCGCGAACAAAGGAGCACGCCATGGATACTGCCATAATCGTTGAGCTTGTCGGCTACATAGGGTCCGCCCTGGTGCTGGTATCGTTTCTGTTCACTTCCGTGGTGAAGCTGCGCGTGGTGAACTCCATCGGCGGCGTCATCTTCGCCATTTACGCGCTTATCATTCAGTCCTACCCCACGGCCATCATGAACATCTGCTTGCTGGCCATCAATGTGCACTTCCTGCTGAAGCTGCGCCGCACCCCCGCCAATTACGACCTGGTGGAGGTTGGCATCATGGACGCTTTCCTTGCGTACCTGCTTGCCAAGTATCAAAACGACATAGCGGCATGCTTCCCCGGCATCAGCCCCAGCTTGGAAGGCGTCAACAAGGCCTACATCGTGAACCGCAATACCACGCCCGCCGGCATCCTTATCGGGCACGCGGAAGACGGCGTCATGGACATCCGGCTGGACTATTCCGCGCCTGAGTACCGCGACTTGTCCATAGGCAAGTACATGATTTCTGCCATACCCAAGGAAGGCATCCACACGCTGGTGTATTCGGGCCCCACCGAACACCACACAAACTACCTGAACAAGCTAGGCTTCATCCAGGAAAACGGCCGCTACGTGAAAGCCCTGTAGTTTTCGTCGGCTTCGGCAACAAGCTTCGAACTGGAGTTTCTGTGCTGTGTTTTGGGGTTTTCCTGTCCCATCCAACAAACCCCTAAGTTCCTGAGCGAAAACGGCAGTCAGGCGCAGCCGCTACAGCCTGGCCTGCCGCTTCGCGGCTCCGGCCGAAATGACACGTGGCGCACGCTTCGCGTTGCACATGGCGCACGCTTCGCGCTACGCGCTCCCCGCACCCCACGCCCGGCTTCCCTACACGCTTCTCCAGGTGGGGCGGTCTACGGTTCGCACGTTTATGTAGGCCACCTGGTCGGCGTATTCTTCCAACAGCTGCAGGCATACGCGTTCCTTGGTGCGAATGTCTTCGGCAGTGCCGAAGGCGATTTCTACACCGTTGTCTAAGATGAGCGTGGTGGAATCGGGGTCGGATGCCACCACGGTTTTCACGCTGTTGGCCAGTTCGGTGGTCATGCCGTCCACAATGTCCAAGGCGTTGTTCACGTTGTCGTCGTCGCACACTTTGCCCATTTCGGGGGACGTGGTGTAGGGCACGCCTTCTATGTGCAGCACGGCATCGGCATCTTCGTAGATCTTTTCGCTGGTGGCTTGGCCGGCCGTGGAATCGCGTTCGGGGATGGGCATCAGCCACACGCCGTCAGAGGCTATGGCCCACTTCTTCGTGACGCTGGAATCCTTTTGGGCGATTTCCACCACCGCGGCGATGGTGCGCTCGGTCACGGCAATTTCTAGCGTGTCGGGAAACACCAGGTTCACGCGCACGTCCTTGATCCAGGTGTCTTGCAGCAGGCGGCTGCGAATGGATTCGGTGTCCACCTGCAGCAACGTGGTGTCGGAAGGCACGGCCGCCAGTTCGGTGATTTCGGCATCGGTAAGATGCTCCACGCCCTTGATGGACAGGTTGTTCACAGGAAAGGCGCCCGAATAGCGCAGCACCACGGCCGCCACAAGCACCGCTAGCACCAGCACCACCAGCACGGTCACCACTATGGCGGCCTTACTGCGCTTGTGCTGCTTGGCGGCGCGGCGTTCGCTGGGAAGGGTGCCCTGCATGCCTGGCAGGTCGCCTATGCGCGTGGAGCTCACCTGCCCATAGGCCCCGCGCGATCGGCCGCCTTGCTGAGCCGTCACGCTTATGCGGCGCGGGTCGGGCAGGTTTTGGGGCACGCGCGGCCCGGACGCAGATCGCGACGCACGGGAACCGGCCACGCTTGGCCTGCTAGAACCCGGCGAACCGGGCCTTTGGCTGTAGTTCGACGCCATAGGCGCTATGCCTTGCAGGGCTCATGCGCCGGATATTCGACCACTTGCATCTCTTCCGGCTCCAACGCGGGCAGCGTGCCGCGCATCACGTCGGCCAGCTGCGGGCCTATGGCCGTCACGTCGCCGGCACCCATGGTGATGACCAAGTCCCCCGGCTGCACCAGTGTGCTCACATACGCGGCCGTTTCCATGCGCCGCGGCACGTAAGCAGCCTTCGGGTGCCCGGCGTGCTGCAGCACCACGTTCAGAAACGTCTTGCCCGAAACGCCCGGCACCGGGGTTTCGCCTGCAGGGTACACATCCATAAACGTCAGGGTGTCGGCCTGGTCGAAGGCCTGGGAGAACTCTTCTGCCAGCACTTCGGCGAACAGTTTCACCCGCGAATAGCGGTGCGGCTGGAACAACACATGCACGCGCTTGAAATCAAGTTGCTTGGCGGCCTTGATGGTGGCAGCAATTTCAGTGGGATGGTGGGCGTAGTCGTCCACAATGGTCACGCCGTCCACTTCGGCCACCAAGTCGAAGCGGCGCTTCACGCCGGCGAACTGCTTCATGGCTTCGGCCGCCTGGGCCACATCTTTGCCCAGGGCGTGCAGCAGGGCCAACACGCCTGCGGCGTTCACCACGTTGTGCGCGCCGGGGTTTTGCTTCACGGCGCTGTTAACCGTGGTGCCGTCGGGCAGCTGCAGGGTGAACACGCTGCCCACGCCGCGAGGCTCATACTCCGTCACGCGCACGGAGCAGTTTTCCCCGAAGCCGTAGGTCACAGGCTTGCAGCCTGCGGAAACCGCCAAATCAACCAGTTTCTGGTCGTCACCGCACACCACCACGGCGCCGTCTTCGGGCACCGAGGCGATGAATTCCTTGAACTTGGCATAAATCTCGTCCAAGTCGGTGTAGTGGTCTAGGTGGTCGGCCTCCACGTTGGTGACTACGACCGCCTTCGGGCTTAAATACGTGAATGACTTGTCGCTTTCGTCGGCCTCCACCACATAATAGGGGCCCTTGCCGGAATGGGCGTTGGTTCCGTAGGAGCGCACAATGCCGCCGATCAGGAACGTGGGGTCTTCGCCCATAGCGTCCATAACGGAAGCCAGCATAGAAGACGACGTAGTCTTGCCATGGGTGCCCGCCACCGCCAGCGTTTCCAGACCGGCGCCTAAGGCCGCCAGCATCTTCGCGCGGTGCCAGATGGGCAAGCCGCGCTTTTTGGCCTCCGCAAGTTCAGGATTGCTGTCCATGATGGCCGTGGAAACCACCACCACGTCAACGTCGGGCGCCAAGTTGGCAGCGGTATGGCCAATGAAAACGGAAATGCCTTCTTCCACCAGCTGGTTGGTGTAACGGCTTTGGCGCAAGTCCGAACCGCTCACCTTCATGCCCTGGTCGTGGGCCACGCGCGCTATGCCGCTCATGCCCACGCCGCCCACGCCGATGAAATGGACCGCTTTCACGTTGCTTTGTATAGTCATGGGTAAATGCCCCCTTTGCTTCACTGTGCGTGTTTGCCCTGCGCCGCAAAGCAGCGCTCTGGCAAACACGTTAATGATACCCGATTGCGCGCGCCCGCAAGCGCTTGGCCCCTTATGAGCGCGCAACCTCCACGACCGCTTCGGCCAAGCGCGCCGCCGCGCTTTCGGTCTTTTGCGCCAAGGCGGCCTGGGTCATGGATTCCCGCAGGTCAGCATCTTCTATAAGCTGGCACACCTTGTTCTGGAACTCTTCGCTTTCCACCTGGTCATCCGGCATCATGAAGGCGCACCCGGCCGCAACGTAGGACTGCGCGTTGGTGGTTTGGTGGTCGTTGGTGGCGAAGGGGAACGGCACCAGCAAGGCGGGAATGCCACGAGCAGAAATTTCAGCCAGCGACGTGGCGCCCGCACGCGAAACAATGCAGTCGGCGGCGGCCATGCACTTGCCCATTTGGTCCTGATAGCCTATAAGCTGCCAGCGCTGCTGCTGTTCGGGCGTCAGCACCATCTGCTCCACCACGGCATCGTATTCCTTGGGGCCCGTGATGTGTACCACCGAAAGGTTGGGGTATTCCAGCAGGCGCTGCTTCAGGGCAATCATGCCCTGGTTTATATGGCGCGCGCCCAGGCTGCCGCCCGTGACCAGCAACATCACGTTGTCTTCAGGCACGCCCAACATCTCACGGCCTTCCGCGCGCGTGGATTCCATCACCTGGCGGCGCACCGGGTTGCCCGTGACCACCACGTTGGCGGCATGGGTGCCTTCGGCGGCCACGGCGTAGGTCAAGCACGTGCGGGCGGCCTTCTTGGACAGTTCCTTGTTGGCCATGCCCATCACGGAATTCTGCTCATGGATGACCACGGGGATGCCCAGCTCTTCGGCGGCATAGGCCACGGGTATGGAAACGTATCCGCCAAAGCCCACCACCACGTTCGCGCCTATTTCGGAGAGCCACCTTTTCGCCTTCGCCGAGCTTTTCCGGATGGACAGCATGCCCGTAAGCAGCGTCCAAGGCTTGGACCGGTTGAAGCCCGATGCCTCAAAGGCGGTGAATTCTATGCCGGCCTGCGGCACCAGGCGCGCTTCCACGCCTTGGGGCGTGCCGGCGTATTTCACCTGCCACCCCCGGCTTTGCAGTTCTTCGGCCAAGGCCAAGGCCGGGTTGATGTGGCCTGCCGTGCCGCCACCGGTAAGCACTGCTAACATATCATCCCCCTATCGGTTCCCGCCGCGCTGGGCCGAAAAGCCCCGTGCGGAAGCATTGTTCGCGTGAACCACGCGCAGGTTTTCTCGCTTTCGGTCATATTCCGAAGGGCCGCTAGCTTCGTCGGACACCGCCAACACCAGGCCCACCATCATCAAGGAAGCAATCATGGAGCTGCCGCCCGAAGAAATGAACGGCAGCGGCTTTCCCGTGGTGGGAAACGCCCCCACCGCGCAGCCCATGTTCAAAAACGCCTGGAAGCACAGCATGACAATCACCGCACCCGCCAACATGGTGCTAAACGAACTGTGCGCCGCATAGGCTATGCGCAAGCCCGCGAACAGCAGCACCGCGAACAGCACCATCACCAACAGCGCGCCTACCAGGCCTAACTCTTCGCCAATGATGGCGAAGATAAAGTCGGTTTCGGCCATGGGCAGATACAGGTACTTTTCATAGGAATTCCCCAGGCCCACCCCGAAGATGCCGCCTTCGGAAAAGGCCCAGTAAGAATGGATAATCTGCCAGCCGTCGCCTTGTCCGCCTTGGCCGTCGTCCCACGGGTTCAGATAGATAAAGCGACCGGCGCGATAGTCAGACCCCACCACCGAAAAGGCAACAAACGCAACGCCCAAAGCAAGCGCCGCCAAAAACACCTTCCCCGGCGCTTCGCCCAGCCACAGCACCGCCAAGATGCCTACGGCCACAATGATGGTGGTGCCCAGGTCGGACTGCGCGCGGTACATAACCAGCGCGGGAGCGATGACCATCAACAGCAGCTTCCCCAGGAATTGTCTCCAGTCAGACAAGCCTTGGCGGTATTCGTTGTACAAATACGCCATGAACACCACCAGGGCCACCTTGATGAATTCGGAAGGCTGCAGGCTGAAGCTGCCCAAGGAAAGCCAGCGCTTAGCGCCCCAGTCTTCGTCACCCACACCGAAAAAGGCCGTGGCGCCTAACAACGCAACCACAATGACCCACAGCACCCAGTTCACCTGCGAAAGGTGCAGCCACCGCAAAATGGGCGCCTTCCAGATGAACAGGCACGCCGCAATGCCTATGGCGGCATAGATGGCCTGCCTCACCACGTAGCTGTAGGGGTCGTCGCCGGCGTTAATGGCCTTCACCATGGAAGACGAATACACCATGACCAGGCCTAACAGCACCAACGCCAACGTGGTCAGCAGTATGGCTATGCGCGGCCCTTGGATGGACGCAGGTGTTCGCTGTTGCTTGGCCATGTGCGTCTATTCCTGCTGCGCCATGCGCGCGGCCACGTATTGCTTGAACACTTCGCCGCGGTGCTCGAAGGAATTGAATTCGTCGAAGGACGCGCAGGCCGGGGAAAGCACCACGACGTCCCCCGGGGACGCAACCCCCAAGGCGGCATCCAGCGCGTCTTCAAGCCACGGCGCGCGCAGCACCGGGATATGCGCCTGGGCATCCACGAAGGCCTGGGCGAAGCGTTCGCCTGCGGCGCCGAAGCACACCACCGCCTTCGCGTTTTCGTTGGCCGCCTGCACCAGCGGGGCAAGGTCGGTGTGCTTGTCGTGGCCGCCCAGAAGCACCACAGCCGTGCGCGGCGGGAAGGCGGCAAAGGCCTTCAGCGTGGCGTCCACGTTGGTGGCCTTGGAGTCGTTATAGCAGGCCACGCCCAAAATGGACCCGCAGGGCTCTATGCGATGCTCCAGCGGGGCGAAGGTTTGCAGGCCGGCGCTTATAGCATCATCGGCCGCGCCTAGGGCCACCGCGGCGCTGGCTGCCGCCAAGGCGTTGGAAACGTTGTGGTCGCCGGCAATCTGTAAGTCCCCCACCGCGCACAGGGCGTGGTCGGTGCCGGCAAATTCCACGTGCAGGCGCTCTTCGGCGTCCACGTACGCGGCGTTTTCGCTGCCACAGCGGGCAATCATGCTTTCGCGCAGGCCTGCCGCCGTGCCCACGGGAATGTAGGCGAAGCCGCGTTGGGCGGTGCTGCCCTGCGCCTTGAAAGCGCGCACCGTGCCGCGCGTGACGTCGTCAGTGGCATCTAACACGGCAACCGCGCCGGGCACATTTGCCAAGTTGGCAAACGCCTTCAGCTTCGCGCGCTCGTATTCTTCCATGCTGCCATGCCATGTAAGGTGGTCCGGCGTCACGTTCAGCAGAATGGCCACGTTCGGTGCGAAATGCTTCGTGGACGCCAGCTGGTAAGAACTCACTTCGGCCACATACACCGCAGCCGGATTGTGCGCTACCGCTTCCAGGCACACATCCCCGATGTTGCCCACCGCTTGGGCATCCAAGCCGGCCTGCTGCAGCACATGGGCAATAAGCGACGTGGTGGTGGTCTTTCCGTTGGTGCCGGTCACGGCCACCCAGCGGCTGTCCGCCGCGCTTTCGCGCCACGCGAATTCTATTTCGCTGATAACTTCGCCGCTGGCCGCGGCCGCGTTGCGGTAAAAGTCCGAAAACTGCGAAATGCCCGGGCTGGCAATGCACACGTCGTAGCGGTCTTCGAAGGTTTCCCAGTCAAATTCCGCCTTCACGCCCTGCGCGCGCAGCTGCTCCACGAATGTGCGGGCCTGCGGGCTTTCCTTGCCGGCGGCCACCGCCAGCGCGCTCACGCGGGTGCCCAGCAAATTGGCGCAGTATTGCGCCGCGGCCGTGCCGGATTTTCCCAGGCCCAAAACAAGCACGCTGCCCAGGTGTGCCTGGGCGCGTTTGGTGTTGGGTACGTAGTTCGTTTCTGCCATGTTCATACCACCAACCTGTAGTGATTTACGTTAGCGTTCCTGCAAAGAAGATGACGAACCCCAAGCAGGCAAGCGCACCGGATATGATCCAGAAGCGGAAGACCACCTTGGTTTCGCTCCACCCCTTCTTTTCAAAATGGTGGTGCAGCGGCGCCATCAGGAAAATGCGTTTTCGGGTCTTTTTGAAGTAGGCCACCTGGATCATCACGGAAAGCGCTTCCACCACGAACAGGCCGCCTATGATGATGACCAAAAATTCCGTCTTCGTCATGACCGCCAGGCCGCCTAAGGCGGTGCCTAGCGCCAAGGAACCGGTGTCGCCCATGAATATGTCGGCCGGGAAGGAATTGAACCACAGAAAGCCTATGCAGGCACCGGCAATGGCCGCCGCCACGATGGCCGAATTCAGCATGTTTTCCTTATACGCTATGCCGGCCATCACAATCATGACCACCATCACGGTGCCCGCCGCCAAGCCGTCAAGCCCATCGGTCAGGTTCACCGCGTTGCACATGCCCACAATCATGATGTTCACGTAGATCAAGTACAGCCACGGAATGGAAAAACCGTCCCCCACCGGCACCACCGTGGTAAGCACACCCAAATCAAGCACGGTCACAAAGGGGATTTCAACCGTGGGGGCAATGCCCACCATGTTCACGGCCACCAGGCAAAACACCGTGGCAACCGCAAACTGCAGCACCAGTTTCTGCTTGGGCGTCAAACCCAGCGAACGCTGGAACAGCACCTTCGACCCGTCGTCAACAAGCCCCACCACGCCGGTGATCAGGATGACCACCGACAAAATGACGGTATCGGCAGTAGGCGCGCA
>JAUNIP010000009.1:0-24220 GCA_030523425.1 Coriobacteriia bacterium | reverse complement strand
ACCGCCACCAGCATGATGACGCCGCCCATGGTGGGGGTGCCTTGCTTCACCAGGTGCGTTTCGGGGCCATCGGCGCGCACCTGCTGCCCTATGGCCTTGCTCTTCAGCAGCTTTATCCAGCCCGGGGTCAAAAGCAAGGTAAGCAACGCCGCCACCAGCACGGCCAAGAAAACCATGAAGGTGGGATATGTTGTCCACCCTGAAAACACGCTAAATCACCAATCCTTCAACCACGCGGTTCAGGCCCATGGAATGGGAAGCCTTCACCAGCACGGCGTCGTTGGCTTCCACGAACCCTTCCAGCTGTCCTAAGGCCCCGGCCACGGTATCCACCTGCACCACCTTGGTGGCGGGCATGCCGCAATCCAGCGCCGCCTGAGCAATGTGGCGGGAAAGCGTTCCCACGCACACCACATAATCAATCGGCAACGATGCTACCACTTCGCCCACGCCAACGTGGCACGCCTGCGCGTAATCTCCCAACTCGCCCATATCGCCTAACACGGCAATGCGCCGGCCGCGCACGTCCATGGAACACAGCGTGTTCAGCGCCGCGCGCATGGAATCGGGGCTGGCATTGTAGGCGTCGTTGATAACGGTGAAGCCGCGGGCGGCGGTAAGCACTTCTTGGCGGCCCGCTTCGGGCTGCGCGGCTTCCAGCGCCTGGGCAATCTGGTCTAGGGGCATGCCTAAGGCGCGCGCCACCGCGGCGGCTGCGCACGCGTTTTGCACGTTGTGCAGCCCGCGCAGCGTCAAGGTGCAGGTGGTGAACAGGCATCCTTCGTCGCCGTAGGCAATGCAGGGGAAGCCCGCCGCATGCAAGGTGAACTGAGGGCGGCCCTGGTTGTCCAGGTGCACGTCTTCGGCCCACACGACCGGGCCCGCTTCGTCGGCCGTGGCGGCATAGTTCTTCGCTTCCGCTTCCGGGGTGCCGTCGTAGCGCACGCAGGTCACATGGCGCTGTTCCAGGCGCGCCTGTTCGCTCACGAAGTCGAAGTAGTCGTCCCCCGCGTTCAGGAATGCCCAGCCCAGGCCGTCGGGCACGCACGCCGGCAGTTCCGCCTTCGCGCGGGCAATGTTGTCCTTGGAACCCAACAGTTCAATGTGGGAATCCCCCACGTTGGTAAGTATTGCCCAGTCGGGGCGCACGTAGTCGCACAGCGAACGCAGCTGGCCCGCCCCGCGCATGCCCATTTCCACCACCACCGCCTGGGTTTCAGGGTTGGCGGCCAAGATGGTGCGCGGAACGCCTAATTCGTTGTTTTGGTTGGCCACCGTGGCCACCGTGGTGAAGCGGGCTGAAAGCACGTCGCGCACCAGGTTTTTCGTGGTGGTCTTGCCGGTTGACCCTGAAAGGCCTATCACCTTGCCGCGCAAATACGGGCGCCACGTGCGCGCCAGGTCGGTGATGGCAGCGGCGCCGTCGGACACTTCGATGACGGCAGCGCCCATTTCGCGCGCCAACAGGCGCGTTGCTTCGTCAATAGGCAGGGTGACCAGTGCCGCCGCGGCGCCCGACTGCAGCGCCTTGGCCACAAACTGGTTGCCGTCCACGCGTTCGCCGGGCAGGGCAACATACAGGTCGCCTTCCTTCACCTGGCGGGAATCCCAGCACACATCGGTCACCAGGGCGCGCGGGTCCATGGGTTCCACCAGCAAGGTTCCACCGGTGGCATAGGCAATCTGCTTGGCGTTCAGCCTCATTGGGCACTCCCCTTTCTGGCAAGGGCTTCGCGCACCACTTCCCTGTCGTCGAAGTGGATGGTTTCGGTGCCCAGAATCTGATAGTCTTCGTGCCCCTTGCCGGCCACCAAAATGGCGTCGCCGGGCTGGGCAAGGTCAATGGCTTGGTGGATGGCCTTCGCGCGGTCGGGCTCTACCACGTATGACCCTTGCGCGCCTTCCATGCCCGTCAGAATGTCAGCGATGATGGCATCCGGATCTTCGGTGCGCGGGTTGTCGCTGGTCACAATGGCGAAGTCGCCCGCCAAGGCCGCACGGCCCATCAGCGGGCGCTTGCGCGCGTCGCGGTCGCCGCCGCAGCCGAACACCACCAGCAAGCGGGCGGGGTTCAGCGCGCGCACCGAAGCAATCACCTTTTCCACGGCGTCCGGCGTGTGGGCGTAATCCACGAACACCGAAACGCCGGGCACCGAATCATCGGAAATGCGCTCCAGGCGGCCCGGCACACCCGGCGCACTGGCCAAGGCTTCCGCTATGGCCCAAGGCTGCAGCCCCAAGGAAAGCCCTATGCCGAACGCCGTCATCATGTTGGAAACGTTGAAGCGCCCCACCAGCGGGTACGCAAACGAAAGAATGGCGCCCTGCACGCTTAGCTGCACCTGCGTGCGGTCGTCGAAATACTCCACCGAAACAGGGTGGATGTCGGCCTGCTCCGCAAAGCCCGTGGTAATCACTTCGTCCCCGCGGCCTGCGCATTCGCCCGCCAAGCGAGTGCCCCATTCGTCGTCTATGCATACCACGCGCCGGGCCGGGTAGTCAGGCCCGAACAGCTTGGCCTTCGCCTGGTAGTACGCTTCGAAGGTTTTGTGGTAGTCCAGGTGGTCCTGGGTAAGGTTTGTGAACGCCGTCACGGCGAAGGTGGTGCCCCACGTGCGCTTCAAATCCAGCGCATGGGAACTGACTTCCATGGCAACCGCCGTGCACTGCGCTTCGCGCATGCGCGCGAACAGGTGCTGCAGGTCCATGGAATCGGGCGTGGTGTGGTCGGCATGCTCAAAGGACATGCCCACCCGGTTGCCCGTGGTGCCTATGATGCCGCACAGGCCGCCGGCGCTTTGCACCAGGTGGTCCACCAAAAACGTGGTGGTGGTCTTGCCGTTGGTGCCGGTGATGCCTACCAGCTTGAAGCTGGCGGAAGGATGGTCGTAGAACACCGCCGCTGCTGCCGCCGCGGCCACGCGTGTGTCTTCCACCACGGCCACGGTCACGTCTTCGGCGTTTTCCAGCTGCAGTTCGCGCTGGGCCACCACCAGGCTCGCCCCGCGGTCCACCGCGTCTTGCGCGAAGGCGTGGCCATCTGAAACCAAACCCACAATGCAGAAGAATGCATCCCCGGGGTTCACCTTGTTAGAGCTGGAAGCCAAGCCGGAAACAGCGCGCTGCGCATTTCCCGTAAAGCTTGCGTTTTGCCCGCTCAACAGCTCAGAGCACGTTTTAGTCATATGTTATCCCTCATTCAGCGGCGATTTTGTATCGCTCAATCGCATACAACATTATATCCCTAAACAGCGCTGTGGTCGTGCCGTCGGCCGGCAGCTCTATAGAGCCCGTGAAACACACCAGGTTTGAAGAGGAATGCGGCAGGAAGCCCACGAAGCTGATATCGTACACGCCGTCTTTGTAGCCGCCGTCTTCCGATGCCACTTCGGCGGTGCCCGTCTTGCCGGCCACGGTGTAACCGTCTATGGCCGCAGCCTGCGCAGTACCGGCTTCCACGACGGTTTCCAGCATGCTCACCGTGTCGTCTATGGCGGCCTGGTCGGTCACCTTCTGGACGGTTTCGTATTCAACCGTGGTGCCCGTTTCCGGCAGGGCAATCAGGAAGTGCGGCGTCACCTGCGTGCCTCCGTTCACCAGCATGCCGTAGAAGCGCACCATCTGAAGCGGCGTGACCGAAATGCCCTGGCCGAAGGTGATGTTGTAGCCTTGGATCTTGGACCAGTAGTCGAAATCCAGCAGGTATCCTTCAGGTTCTCCCGGGTAGTCAATGCCGGTCAGGTCGTTTAAGCCCCAATCCACAATGTCGTTGTAGAAGGGCTGGAAACCCATCTTCTCAACAGCAAGGGAAATGCCCACGTTCGAAGAGTATTGGATGATTTCGCGCAAGGTGTAGGTGACGTCTTCGCGGTAGTGGGCGTCGGACACGGTGTATTCGTCGGCCTCGATGGAACTGGGACACTCGATTTCTTCTTCCACCCGCATGGCCTTGTGCGTCAACAGCGAAAGGGCGGAAACCGTCTTGAAGATGGAGCCCGGCTCATACGACCCCACCAGCGACTTCACGGTGGTGGACCCTTCGACCACTTCGGAGGTATCGGCCGGGTTGAACAGCGGCAGCGAAGCCGCAGCGTATATTTCGCCCGTGGAGCCATCCATCAGCAGCACTTCGGTGTCCACGCCCCAAATCTCGGAATACTTCTTCAGCATCTCTTCGGCATAGGCCTGCATTTCTATGTCTAGGGAAATCATGATGTCGGTGCCGTCTACTACCTGCGTGCCGGTCACGTCGGTGCCCGGGATGGGCGTGCCGGAAAGGCCATACTGCCCTTCCGTGGCGCCCTGCGTTCCGCTTAGAACGTCGTTGTAGTACAGCTCCAAGCCGGAAATGCCTTCGCCGTCCACGTTGCAAAAGCCCACCACCTGGCCCGCCACTTCGCCCCACGGGTATTCGCGGCGCGTGTCGTCTATGAAGTACAGGCCGGCCAATTCGTAGCTGGCAAGCTTTTCGGCGGCAGCCACGTCGGCCTTGCGCTTCACGTACACGAAGGTGGTGTCCTTGGTTTCCAGGACTTCCTGGTAGTCGGCCACAGTGCCGCCTAAAACGGCCGCAACAATGGCCGCCGTGCCTTGGGGGTCGGTAATTTCTTTGGGGTTGGCATACACCGTGGTGGCGTCTACGCTGCAGGCCAACACCACGCCGTTGCGGTCGTAGATGGTGCCGCGCCGGGGCGTGGTTTCCACCGGTACCGTGCGGGAATCAGCGGCGTCGGCGGAATATTCTTCGGCCACTATTATCTGCAGGTACACCAAGCGCGCAATGCAAATCAGCGCAATGGCTGCAAATATTACCAGCAGCTTAGCCATGCGGCCGGAATTGGGAACTATGTCGCCTTCGCCCAGAAACGAAGCAGCAACGCCGTCTGCCGTTGATGTGTGCCGCTTACTGCGCCGCCCGGACCTTGCCATGGCTATTCCCCGGCTACGCTACCAGATGCTCTGCAAATGCTTTCGGTTAGGGAAAGGGTGCCGTCTTCGCACACGGCCACCACGTCTTCGGGAAGCGTGATGTAGGCCACGTCGGCAGGATCGGCCATGCCCATGTCAGTGGCCTTCTGCTTCACCGTGGTGGCGTTGGCCATAACGGTGGACTGCACTTCCAGCACGCTGCCTTCCGAACGCGCCGTGGCAATAGAAGATGCAATCTGTTCGGATTCCACCGACGTGACGATGGCCTGCGAGCTCAAATAGATGCGTGTAAACGAAATGGCGGCGACCACCACCAGCACCACGGCAATCACAACGGCCAACGTGGTGACCGAAGAAGGCAGCACACGCACCGTTTGGTTGGTCTGCGCGCCGCGAACGGTGCGCACGCGCGGGGCTTCGGGGTATGGGGCGCTCCGGCGCGCAGGCGCATGCTGCCTGGCAGTGTTGCGATATGAATAGGCCGGTGCCGCCATGTTCCCCCCTTTGCTCAATTTGTGGTCCGTATAGGGTGGTAATGCCCGAACCGCAAGCGGCCCGGGCCGGTATTGCTTTGTTGCGCCCTTCGCCTTGCGGCTACAGACGTTGCGCCACCCGCAGCTTGGCGCTGCGAGCCCGCGGGTTGGCGTCCACTTCTTCCTTTGTGGGAAGAATAGGCCGCCGCGTGACTACGTTCAGTATCGGCTGTTTTCCGCATACGCATACGGGCAGATCAGGCGGGCAGGTGCACCGGTTGGCGAAGGCCGCAAACGTGTCCTTCACGATGCGATCTTCCAGCGAATGGTAGCTGATGACAGCAACACGACCGCCTGGGTTCAGCCAGCGAATGGCCGCTTCCAAGCCAAGCTTTAGGGCATCCAGTTCGCCGTTCACTTCTATGCGCAGCGCTTGGAACGTGCGCTTGGCGGGATGCCCCCCGGCCCGGCGGGCCGAAGCGGGAATGGCCTGCTTGATGATTTCCACCAGCTGTTCGCTGGTTTCGATGGGTGCTTTCTTGCGTGCTTCACACACAAAGTCCGCTATGCGGCTGGCCCATTTCTCGTCTGAGTATATACGGATGATCCGAGCGAGATCTGCTGCGTTGTAGGTGTTGATGATCTCTGCTGCGGTTAAGGTTTGATTACCCGGATCCATCCGCATATCAAGAGGGCCGTTCTCCTTGAAGGAGAAGCCGCGTGACGGTGTGTCTATCTGCACCGACGAAACGCCGATGTCGAACAAAAACCCATCCACCCCAGGCACTTCCGCCTGCAACAACAGCTTGTCCAGGGCGCCGAAATTGCCGCGAAGCAATTCCACGTTCGGACGGCTTTCTGCAGGCAGGGCGCCCAGACGCGCTCGTGCGGCGTCTAAGGCCACCTGGTCTTGATCTATTCCGATAAGCGTCCCTTCAGGCCCTAGCAGTTCTGCCGCCTTCAGGGAATGGCCTGCTCCTCCGAGCGTTGCATCCACGAACGTGTGGTGTGTTTTGAGTGCTAATTGTTCGAGGCACTCGGAGAGCAGGACCGGAATATGCCGATATTCAGTAGTCAATATGCTCACGCCTTAGGGCGCTACTGCGCAAGCCCGTTTCGGTAGTAGGCTTCGCAGTGGTCGTCCCAGCGCTTTGCGTCCCAGATCTCAAAGTAACCTTCGTTGCCCAAGATAACGACGTCTTTGTCGATGCCCACCTTTTCGCGCTGATTGGCCGGCACGTTAATGCGACCCGCGGTGTCCAGTGCGACATCCGATGCCGCCGAGCGCAAACGCCTGCGCAGTTCCACTTCGTCGGTGCTGCGGTTGTTGAAGGGCTCTTCCGAGTTAAAGAACGACTTCACCCAACTGCCGTAGTCTTCCGATTCGAACACGTACAGGCATTCATGCTTCAGGGGATCGATGATCACGATCAGATCCTCCGAAAGCACCTTCCGAAACTTCGCAGGCAAGGCCAGGCGCCCCTTGGCGTCCACCTTGTGGCGATACTCACCAAACAAGTCAACCATGTGGCTGGCTCCTTACCTACTTGTTTCGAATGGCCTTTCGATGGAACCAGATTAACCCACTTTGACACACTTTTCAACACAATTTTACCCATCTTATCCACCATGGAACCCCACCATGACACACAAAACCACCCCTCTCCCCTGCGGGATTTTCTGCATGTTGTGGATTGTTTCCGTGAATACACAATATGTTGTGGGTAATGAAGCTAAAGCGCAAAGAAATCCCCCGATATTGCGGGAGAAAAATATTTGAAAAAATGTGGAGGAAAGTGGGACGCACCCCCACCAGCCGTTGAAAAAGACCCGCCAAACGGGCAGAAAATGGCGCACTCTGCGTCATTTCGATCGGAGGCGGCAAAGCCGCCGGAGTAGAGACATCTGGCCCGAAATGTGAACCGCGCCCGTTAGGCGGACGCACGAGGCGCGATGGGGGCGCTGCGCTGGGGGTTTAGGGCAAGGAAAAGGACGGCAGGCGGGCCGGAACAGGGATCCTCGCCTTCGGCGACGCAACGGCATTGCGGGCAGGGATGCGCGTCGGCGCGGCGGAGTCGAGGAAATTCGCTTGCGGCCGCGAGGCGCCCGGCCCGACCGATTCAATTGCCCGCTTTCGTTCAGGAACGGAAAATGGGGCGAAAACCGCCGGTTTCGAAAACTTTCCTGCATCCATGTGCGTTCGGGAACGGAGAAAGGCGGATTCACGCTTCGCCGACCGCGGTGCTTCGCGGTGACGAAAGGCCGCGAAGCGCGCTGACATGGCGTTTCCCGCGTGCAGCCGGCAGGAAGTTCCCACCGCGGTCCCGCGGTTGCCGCCATTTCGCGCGCACGGGCCTCCTTCGCGGGCTTTCTCCGTTCCCGAACGAGGCCTGCGACAGGAAAGCGGTGCCAGCCTGCCGCGAAAGGCGCCTTTCTCCGTTCCCGAACGAAACCGTTGACCTAGGGCAGCAGGAGGAATACAAGTGCGCGTTGCGCTTCCCTGCTTCCCCGGTTGTGTTTTCTGCTCCTCTCGCTATCGGCTTTGGGGCTTTCGACAATCTGGGCCGCCTGTGGGCGACGAAGGCGCCTGTGGGCGCCGTTTCGGCGGGGCCAGCTGGCAATTTCGCCCCAGTCCCCTTAGGTGGGCGCGCTATGCGCGGGGGTGGGCGTGCAGGTATTCGGCGCGGATGTGCTGTTGGCTTACGTGGGTGTATATCTGGGTGGTGGAGATGTCAGAATGGCCCAAAATTTCTTGGATGACGCGCAGGTCGGCGCCGCCTTCCAGCATGTGCGTGGCGTAAGAGTGTCGCAACGTGTGGGGGTGCAGGTTGCTCACACCAATGTGGAGGCCCGCTTTCGAAACCACCTTGTGGATGCTTTGGCGCGTAAGGCGACCGCCGCGCGCGTTCAGGAACACCGCCGACGTGACCTTGGCGGTTTTGGCTGCCAGCACGGGGCGCGCGGTGGCAAGGTAGTCTTGCAGGCAGGTTAGCGCCATGCCGGAAATGGGCGAGATGCGCGTCTTTTCGCCTTTGCCCGTGACGCGCACAAAGCCCTGGTCAAAGAACAGATCCCCCAGGTTTAGGTCAACCATTTCGCTGACGCGCAAGCCACAGCCGTACAGCACTTCCATGATGGCGCGGTTGCGCATACTTAAGGGGGTGTCGCCGAAATCCTGCGACAGCAATTCGTCCACCTGGGCAGCGGAAAGCACATCGGGCAGCTTCGCAGGCAGCTTCGGCAGCGCCAAGGTGTCGGCCGGGTTCACGTCTGCCTGGTTTTCGCGCACCAAAAACTTGTGGAAGCCCTTCACCGCCGAAAGCATGCGCTTCACGCTAGAGGGCGCGTACGCGCCGCCCTCCATCATGGCACCTTCGAACAGCGAAAGCGTCTGCCGCGACACGTCTTCCACGCGCTCGATGCCTTCGCCCGCCAGAAACTGCTGGTAGCGCAGCAAATCACGCCCGTAAGCCTCCACCGTGCGAACAGAAGCGCCCCGTTCCGTGCGCAGGTAATCCAAGTAGTCCTGAATCAGATACTCAATAGTTGCCACAGCGAAACGCCCGTCCCCTCAACAACATGCGCCTCCAGCCTACCAAAAAAATAGCCAACAATGGAAAAGAGAATCTCCCATTGTTGGCAAAGTCAGCGAGCGACCCTGTGGTGCCCAGAATTGCCCCGCCTTTCGGGCGTAGCGTGCTTCGCACGTGAGCCCGAAAACAAGGGGCAAGGCTGGGTGCCACAGGGCCGCGCAGCGCACGCGCTGTTGCGCCGTTCGGCAGAACGGCGCAACGAAAAGGCAGGGTGCATACGCCCCGCGCAGCGTCGAGCAGTTCCGCCGTTCGGAAGAACGGCGGAACGAAAAGCCCCGCGCAGCGTCAGGTCGTTTATTTGAGCGTGACGGCGGCGCCAGCCTCTTCCAGCTTGGCCTTGATTTCTTCGGCCTTGTCCTTGGCAACGCCTTCCTGGATGGGCGCAGGAGCGCCTTCCACGGCAGCCTTGGCTTCCTTCAGGCCCAGGCCGGTAATCTCGCGGACCACCTTGATGACGGCAATCTTGTTGTCGCCGAAGCCTTCCAGGATAACGTCGAAGTCGGTCTTTTCTTCAGCGGCAGCAGCGCCTTCGCCACCAGCGGCAACAGCAACAGCAGCGGTAGCGGTAACGCCGAACTTCTCGCAGATCATGTCGCGGAGCTCGGCCAGCTCGAGCAGAGTCTTCTCGCCCAAAGCCTCAACAATCTCTTCATTGGTAAGAGCCATGTCAATTTTCCTTTCAACGCGTCGCCCTTCCCAGGCGACGTCCAACAGTCTTTTCACTAGGCCGCATTCATGCGGCAACAGGCTTTACGCAGCCTCTTGTTCGGCGTCCTTTTCGGACATTTGGCCAAAGGCGATGGCCAGCTGAGAAGCAACAGCGGTAAGAGAACAAGCGATACCGCCAAGCAGCTCGTCGCGAGACGGCAGGGAAGCAATCTGCTCGAAAGCAGCCGCGTCCTGGAATTCGCCGTCCATGATGCCGCCCTTCAGCTGCAGGTTTTCGTTGCCCTTTGCGAAATCCTTCAAAGCCTTCGCGGGAGCAACGGGGTCGTTCTTCGCGAACACGAACGCGGAAGGACCTTCCAGGATTTCGTCCATGCTGGCCAATTCCATGTCTGCCAAGGCGCGCTTGACCAAGGTGTTCTTGTACACCTTCATAACGCCGCCAGCGGCACGCACGTCACGACGCAGCTGTTGGGACTCCTTCACAGTAAGGCCGCGGTAGTCAACCACCCACACTGCCTGCACGCCTTCCAGGTCTTCCTTGATCTGGGCAAGCGTTGCAACATTTTGTGCATTTGCCATAGTGCACCTCCTTCCCTAGCGCAGTCGGGTTCCGCGCAGAAGGGATCGTGCCTGCGAAAAGAAACGACCCCTGCTATCCAAGACAGCAGGGGTCGCAAAGCGTCAACTTCTCGACCACCTAGGCGGGCCGCTTGCGCGATTAAACCTTGCGGTACCAGCTGTCTTCGGCAGCGGAACTATTCATTACACGGTGCTGTGAAAACACAGCCTGATAATGATAGCGCGCCGCGTGAAGATGTCAAGGCCTGAAAACCTACACGTTGAACTTAAAGTGCATCACATCGCCGTCCTGCACCACGTAGTCCTTGCCTTCCTGGCGCAGGCGCCCCGCATCGCGGCAACCCTTTTCGCCGCCTAAGGAAACGTAGTCTTCATAGGAAGCGGTTTCGGCCTTAATGAAGCCGCGTTCGAAGTCCGAATGGATGACGCCGGCCGCCTGGGGGGCCTTCGCGCCTATAGGAATGGTCCACGCACGACTTTCCGTTTCGCCCGACGTGAAGAAGCTTTGCAGGCCCAACAGCCGGTAAGCCGCTTGCACCAAGCGCGCCAAGCCGCTTTCGGCCAAGCCCATTTCGGCCAAGAACTCCTTGGCTTCTTCGGGGTCCATTTCGGCCAAGTCGGCCAAGTCGGCTTCCACGGCGGCGCAAATAGGCACGGGGTCGCAGCCGTCTATGGGATCGAACGTGGCGTTCACCTGGTCTTCGTCCACGTTGGCAATGTATAACATAGGCTTCATGGTCAGCAGGTGCAGCTCATACAGGGCATCAACTTCGTCTTCGCTTAAGTCCAGCGTACGGGCGCGATGGCCCTCATTCAAGCCGGCCAGCACCTTCTTCGCCGTTTCCAGCTTCAGCGCGCCCGCCTTGTCGCGCTTGCATTCCTTCTCCAAGCGCGGCAGGGCCTTTTCCACGGTGGCGATGTCGGCCAAAATCAGTTCGGTCTTGATGGTTTCCACGTCAGAGAGCGGGTCTACCTTGCCATCCACATGGATGACGTTGGGGTCCTTGAAGAAGCGCACCACTTCGGCAATGGCATTGCAGTCGCGGATGTTGGCCAGAAATTGGTTGCCCAGCCCTTCGCCTTGGCTGGCGCCGGCCACCAAGCCGGCAATGTCCACGAACTCCACCGTGGCGGGCACCAAACGCGCCGGGTTGTCAATCTTGGCCAGTTCGTCCAAGCGCGCATCGGGCACCGGAACAATGCCCACGTTAGGCTCGATGGTGGCGAAGGGATAGTTAGCGGCCAGCCCGCCTTTGTTGGTGAGCGCCGTGAACAGGGTGGACTTGCCCACATTGGGCAGGCCCACAATGCCGATAGATAGTGCCATAAAGCAGCCCTTCTGCTAAAGCGTAATAACGTACGCGCCCATGCTACCAGATGAACGGGCCGGGCGCAGCGGCACCCCCTACTTCCCTGGGAAGTAGGGGCATTCTTGCTTCAGGCATTGGGCGTTGCCGCCGCAGAAGGCGCACACCACGCGTTCGGGCTTTTCTATGCGCACGTTGTAATGCGCGTTCAGAAAGTCGGTGGCTTCCAAGGCCGCAGTGAAGCCGGTGCGCTTGCAGCAGCGGGGGCCGCCAAGATCAGCCAGCTTCGTAAGGATGGTGCCAGTCAGACGCTGGCAGTCGGCCCATTCCTTGCGCTTCATGGGGGTAGACCCGGTGATGATGCTTAAGGCCTGCCCCGCGCTGGTGGCCGCGCCGCAGCAGCCCCAATAACCGCACGTGCCGCCGGGCACCTGCAGGCTGCGCTCCTTCAGTTCGGCCAAGGCGGCGCCCTTGGTCATGGTGCCGCCGTTTATTTTGCCACCAGCGTTGTAATACGCCGTCAGGATGGCCGCGCCTACCAGCGTGTGGTGTTCAGGGCCGTTGGGGTACACCGACTTGCCGCGCATGGCCTCTATCAAAATTTCCACCGCGTTGCGCGAACGGCTGCGCACGCACAGCTTGCGCATGAAGTCTAAGCCTGCGCTGCGGTGACATTCGTTGCACACGTAATGACCCTGCGTGCAGGTGGTGGTGCCCTTTTCTTCCTTGCCGCATAAAACGCAGGTCACAGGATACGCTTGGCTTGCATATACCAATTCGGACCCGCACACCAAGCAATTCGGCGCCGACAGTGCCATGGTTTCCCCCTACTCGTTTGTTTTGTTCACAGCATCATGGTAGCGCATGCGAAAAACGGCGGGTCGGCGAAATGCCAACCCGCCGTTTTCCTTAAGCGCGGCGTTTTCGAAATGCGCCCGCTGCAGGTTTAGCAGCAGCTGCTGGTCACAACCTCGCCGTCATCGGCGGTGTAAGGGATGTTGCCGCAGCCGGGGTACGGGCCGTAGTGCACGTTACGGTTGCCCTGGATTTCGAAGTACTTGCCCACGCGGGTGTCCTGCACCATAGAGCACGAATTGCCGCACACCTCTAAGGGCTCGTCCTTCACGAAACGATGGTGATCGTCCAGATCGTAGTAGTCCTCGCAGCCTTCGATGCCGCCCTTGTAGGTGGCCACCTGGTTGTACTGCTCGCACAGATCCTCAATCTTGTCGGGGATCTTGTAGGCGCGCACGGTGCGTACGAAGAAGGTGATGCCTTCGAAGTCGGGGTCGTCGGTGCCGGTGCCCACGGTGCGCATATGGCGGAAGTCAGCCCAGCCAGCAGCAGTCATCTGGCGGCGGAAGTCTTCGATGTACAGGGCGGAACCCGTGCCGGCCGCGCGCTTGATGGGGCAGGCCTTGATGGGGGCAATCATGCGGCGGTCAGCAAACACGTCGCAGGCGAACAGCTCGGCGCCATAGGCGCTCACGCGCCAGATTTCGTCTAGCACGGCCTGGGTGTTGATGGGGGCGGAAATGCCGCAGTTGGAAATGACCAGGTCGATTTCGCCGTCCACCAAAGCTTCCAAGTTGGTGAGTTCCTGCACCAGGAACTGGCAGTTGGCAGGGGCAGCCTTGCGGGCAATGGCAATCTTTTCCGGGTCGGGATCAACACCGATGACCAAGCCGTCTTCGCCCACCAGGGCAGAAGCGATGTAGGCGTCACGGCCGGTGCCGCAGCCCAACACCAGCACACGGATGCCATCCATGGCCGGCGGGAACGGGAAGCCGCTGGTAATGGTGCCGTCGATGACCTCTTGGGGGATGCCCTCAAGGATGCCGGCAATCTTGTCGGAAGGGGTGCCAGGAATACGAATTTCGCTCATAGTGTTTCCTCTTTCTTTGTTGAGCGGGTGCTATGCCTGCGCACGCAGGCCGCAGGGGCCCGCATGCGCATAAAGCCTAATGAGTCGGAGTCCTACAGGTTCTTGATGCACTTGCCGCAGTGCTGATGAGGCTCGATGACCTTCGTGAAGAACAGGCCAGCCAAGCCGCCGCCGATCAGCGGGGCCACGGTGTAGACCAACAGGCAGCTGATGGCGTCGCCGCTCATGGGGTTGTCCATGCCCATGATGGCAGCAATCACGCGCGGACCAAGGTCGCGGGCGGGGTTCAAGCCGGCGTCGGTAATGGGGCCCACCACGCAGATGATCATGGTGACCATCCAGCCGATGAACAGCGGGAACAGGTTGTTGTCGGGACGGCCCACGTTGGCATCTTCGGTCATGGAGAAGATGACGAACACCAGGCAGAACACGCCAATACCCTCGGCCAGGCTGCCAATCAGCACAGAACATTCGCCCACGCCGTTGGGATAGCGCTCAGCCCAGATGGAAGACCAGTCAACGCCAGCAGCGGCAGCCATGCAGGAATCGCCGAACAGCACCCACAGCAGAGCAGCCGCGAAAATGGCGCCGATGAACTGGCCGATGATGTAGATGGGGAATTCCTTCCAGGGAAGGCGGCCGGTGATGCTCATGGCAAAGGTGACGGCCGGGTTGAAGTGTGCACAGGACAGATTGCGGGTAGTGTAGATGGCGATGGCGATGGTAATGCCCCACACCATGCCTACTTGGAACGGGCCACCGAAGGCGCCAGACACGCCCAAAGTGGCATTGGCCACAGCACCGATGCCGAAAAAGCACATCATAAAGGTGCCAATGATTTCGCCAAGCAGCGAACGCACGGTTTTCATGCCGGCGGTGTTGTGCTTAGCGCAATCCAGATCGCAGTTGATTTCTTTGCTCATACAGTCCTCCTTGCTTTCGCTTGACTCATCCAAGCAGCCCCCTTGGCCGCACACACGGATTGGAACACCCCCTTGGTGTTACCTCGGAAATTATCGTACACCTATTCCTATAATGTCAATAGTCTAATAGCTGACTTAATCTAATATTCGAGTAAGACACTTATCGCCCGAAAGCGCGCTATCTCCTTTTTGGCAAACGGATTCCAGAATTGCCCAAGAAGGCGAAATCGGCGAACGGCGAGGGGCACCCGCTGGCACCCGCTGGCACAAGCCCGCAGGCAAGGCTGCCCTATCGCTTCAGGAAGCGGTCCTTCAGCCCCACAAGGAAGCTCATTTCGGGCACCTTAAGCACGGCGCACAGCACGAAGATGATTACCAAGCCCACCAGGCCATAGCCTACCAGGCTCAAAAAGCCGTACAGCATGCCTTCGCCTTCAACCAGCAGCTCCTGCAGCGCCCACACCACCACACAGCCCACCACCGTGGCAAGCAGCACGCGCGCGCCCGAAGACACTATGCCGCGAATGCCGAAGTCGCCTATGCGGCCGCGCAGGTGGATCATCAGCACTACCGCCATGGCCATGGTGTAGAACAGCTCGGCCAAAGGCACGCCTAGCAGCCCCACCTGCGGGATGCTGCACAGCACGCCATACAGCACGCATTCCACCACTTCTAGCCCCACGCTTAGCAACGCGAAGAACATGAATTGGCGCAGGCTGGCATACGTGCGGTACAAAAACATGACCACCGAATAAGCGGGCAGCGAAATGACCCACGCGGAAAGCAGCAGCGCTATGTCGTACACGTCGTCGGAATTGAACGCGCCGGCTTGGAACAGGCTCATAGTGGGCACGGAAAGCACGCACAGCAGGCCTGCCAAGGGCACAATCAGCAGCAGCGTGTTCGAAATGCCCGTGCGCACGTGCTCGCGCAGCGTGCGCGTGTCGTTTCGCGCCGCCGCTTCGCTCATTTCGGTGAACAGGGCGCTTGAAAGCGAAACCGCCACCACGCCGTAGGGCAGCTGGAACCAAATCCAGGCATAGCCCAGCGCGGAAGGGCCGTCTTCACCGGCGTTCAGGCTGAAGGCGTTGCGACACGTCAGCGCCACCAGCGTGCCGGCAATATAGATGACGGTAGGCACCGCAATGCGCAAGGCTTCCTTCAGCGCCGGATCTTTCAAGTTGATATAGAAGCGGTACTTGAAGTTGATCTTGGCCAGCGACGGTATCTGCACCAAGAACTGCACCGCCACGCCCACCGTCACGCCCACGCCTAGCACCACAAGGGCCAGCTGCGGGTCCACGCCATACAGCGGCACGTACGCGAAGAACGAAATGATGCAGCACACATTGTTCAAAGCCGGCGCCAAGGCCGGCAGGAAGAATTCGCGATTGGCATTCAGGATGCCCGTGAAAATGGACCCTATGCCGTAAAACAGAATCTGGAAGGCGAAGATGCGGAACAGGTCTATGGCGTACTGCGTGACCACGTCTTGTTCGCCCACGGTGAACGTTTGGGTGGCTATGACCGCCGGCGCGAAGATGGACGCCAAAAGCGAAAGGCCGCCCAACAGCACGATCACTATGTTGAGCATGTTGTTGGCGAAATCAGCACCGCCCTGTTCGCCGGCGCGTTCTTTTTCCAGCATGAAGATGGGGATGAACGCTGCGGCCAAAATACCGCCTGCCACCAGGTCGTACAAGGCGTTAGGCATGTTGTTGGCAATCTGGTAGGCCGAAGTGATCACCGTGTTGCCCAGCGCGAAGGCCATAGCCCAGGTGCGCACCAGCCCCGTGAAGCGCGAAATAAGGGTGGCAACCGACATGACCGCCGTTGATTTTGCCACAGACTTTTCGCTCATCGGGCCGAACGCCTCCCTTCTTTGTGCGCGCTGCACGCTTATTAGCATGCAGCTGGCCGCGCTGTTGCTAATGTTAACCGTTTCCCGCGGCGCGTGCGCAAGCAGTTACGGTATTCTATAGTACAAGTACTCAAGCACGGCAACGCGGAAACGCGTTTCCACAAGAAAGCCGAGGATGATATGAGAATCCTGGTGGTCATAAACGACAAGAGCGCCGAAGCGCTTGACGCATCCCTTATGCTGGCCACATACTTTCAGTCCATAGGTGCCGACTATGTCACCATCATTTCCGACGACGTGCCCACCTTCGGCCCCCCTGCCGGGTGCGGCCTGCCTGTGGCCCTGCGCGAAAATCCCCAGTTCGCAGAACCGTTCAACCTGGCGGTAGTGCTAGGCGGCGACGGCACCATCCTGCGCGCGGCGCGCATTGTGGCTTCCGAAGGCACGCCCATCATGGGACTGAACTTCGGCCACTTGGGCTTTTTGGCCGGTTCTGGCGAAGCGGGCGTGCTGGCAAGCGTGGCTGCCGCCCTGGCGGGCGAAGCAGCCGAAGAACGGCGCTCCAACCTGCGCATAGACGTGTATTGCGAAGGCGACGGCGACGAGGACTCCCCCACGCTTGACCGCCCCATCGACCCTGCCAAGCCGCAGCGGTCGTTCTTCGCGTTGAACGAATTGAACATCGCCCGCGGCTCTTCCGGGCTTATCGTGGACATGGACCTGACCATTGCCGGTGAAAAGATTGCCTTCATGCGCGCCGACGGCATGGTGGTCTCAACCGCCACCGGCTCTACCGCGTATGCGCTTTCCGCTGGCGGCCCCATGGTTTCGCCGCGCCACCGCGGCTTGGTGGTGGTTCCCGTGGCGCCGCACACCTTGGTGTCCCGCGCCATCGTGACCGCTGAAAACGACGTGGTGGAAATCTATTTGCCCAGCGAATCGAACCGATCGGAGCTTTCCTTGTTCGCAGACGGCAACCTGCTACCCATAGATGCGCCCGTCAAGCGCGTGGTGGTACAAAAGGGAGCGGTGGAAACCACGCTTTTGCGCTACAAGGGGTCGGGCTTTTACCGCAAGGCGTCCGATGTGTTCTTCTGCGACGCGCGGTGTTACTGACAGGCGCGTTAGCCAACCGGGCGTTTATGGTCGGGTTCGGTGGTTATGATGACCGGGCCGTCTTCGGTGATGGCCACCATCTTTTCGAAGTGGGCCGAAGGCATGCCGTCGGTGGTGCACACCAGCCACCCGTCGTCCATCACCTTCGTGCGATGCGTGCCCATGTTGATCATGGGTTCGATGGCCAACACCATGCCCACGTCTAGCTTCAAGCCGGTGTGCTTGCGGCCATAGTTGGGCACATTGGGATCTTCATGCATCACGCGTCCCACGCCATGTCCCACATATTCGCGCACCACGCCATAGCCCGCCGCTTCAGCTATGCTTTGCACCGCGGCGCCGATGTCTCCCAAGCGATTGCCCACGCGAGCAGCGTCCAAGCCCGCCCACATGCATTTTTCCGTAACGTCCAACAAACGCTGCTTTTCCGGGGAAATGGTGCCTACGGCATACGTCCAGGCGTTGTCCCCCACCCAACCGTCCACGGTGGCGCCTGTGTCGATGGAGATGATGTCACCTTCCTGCAGGATGACCGAAGCGGAAGGGATGCCATGCACCACGGCGTCGTTGACCGAAGCGCAAATGCTGCCCGGGAAACCGTACAGCCCCTTGAAGGCCGGGATGCCGCCCTCCATGCGAATCATGCGCTCCACGAATTGATCGATTTCCAGCGTGGAAATGCCTGGCTTCACGATGCGCCCCGCTTCGCGCAATACCTTCGCGGAAATGCGCCCAGCTTCCTTCATAGCCTCTATTTCAGCAGGAGTCTTCTTGATAACAGCCATAAACCATATGCCTTTCCCGTAATTCGCGTGTGTCAGGCAACCAGTATAGCACGCGCAAAGTTGCCTTAGGGAAACAACATGATGCGCGGCGGGCGCAAGCACAACATCATGTATGCACACGCCATAAAAAAGAGCCCCTGCGCGCAGGGGCTCACTTTGTTGATAAGGAAAGTCTTACTGAGCGGTGTAGTTGCGCTGCACGGAAGAATCCACAGACACGCCGGGGGTCATGGTGCCGGCAACCGTCACGGACTTCACGTACTTGCCCTTAGCGGCGGAAGGACGCATGCGCAGGATTTCGTCATACACAGCGCCGTAGTTTTCAGCCAGCTTTTCGGGGGTGAAGGACATCTTGCCCAAAATAACGTGGGCAATGCCGTAACGGTCGGCGCGATATTCCACGCGGCCGCCCTTCAGGTCGTTGATAGCCTTCGCAACGTCGTTGGTCACGGTGCCCAGCTTGGGGTTGGGCATCAGGCCGCGGGGGCCCAAGATCTTGCCCAAACGGCCAACCTTGGCCATCTGGTCGGGGGTTGCCACGGCGGCGTCGAATTCAATCTTGCCAGCCTGGATATCTTCCACCAAGTCGTTGGAACCAACGATGTCTGCACCGGCCTCTTCGGCAGCACGGGCATTCTCACCTTCGGCGAACACGGCCACGCGCACGTTCTTGCCCGAACCATTCGGCAGGCTTACGGTGCCACGCAGCTGCTGGTCAGCCTTGCGGGTGTCAATGCCAAGACGGAAGTGGACTTCTACCGTCTCATCAAACTTCGCAGTGGAAATGTCCTGCAGCACCTTCATGGCCTCAAGAGGGGCCACCGGCTGCTGCGGAAGCTTTTCGACTGCTGCACGATAATTCTTAGACTTCTTTGCCATGTTTCATCCTTTCGTGGTAATGACGGGTATGACGCACCCTTCCACTTACGTATGTGCCGGCAAGCCGGCAAAACTTGTTGCCTGATTACTGCTTACTGAAGCATGGCGGCAACCTTGCGGGAAGCCACATACTTCTTCTTCATTTCGCGGCCTTCAATGCGAACGCCCATGGAACGCGCGGTGCCGGCGATGATTTCCTTGGCGGCGTCAATGTCGTTGGCATTCAGGTCGGGCATCTTGATTTCGGCAATCTCGGTCAGCTGGGCGTCAGTGAGCGTGCCCACAAACTTCAGCTGCGGAATGCCGGAACCGCTGGGGATGCCCAGCTTTTCCTTGATCAGGAAGGCAGCAGGCGGGGTCTTGCACACAAACGTGAAAGACTTGTCTTCGTAAACCGTAATCTCGACAGGAATGATGGTGCCACTCTGGTCAGAAGTCTGGGCATTGAACGCCTGGCAGAACTGCATAATGTTCACGCCTTGGGCACCCAGAGCAGGGCCGACCGGAGGAGCAGGGTTCGCAGCGCCTGCAGGAATCTGCAGCTTCACGAAACCCGTAGCTTTCTTTTCAGCCATGGTGGTAACTACCTTTCAACCGCTTGCGAACTGCTTCGCAAAAGCTTCCTCTTATCAACAAAAGCATGATCTACGAGAAGCCCCCGTCCACTTAGGGCATAGCTCACACCGTTGTCTGCCATGCAAAAAAAGGGCGCAAAAACCCCTTTGGAGCATAGCCGCACTACTATAAATCAAAAAAGCCCTTGTTGCAAGGGCTTTTAAGGGATTTGCTTGGTCGGGCGTTTGGCCCCGAACTAGCTTTCTTCGCGCCGGCGGCGCGGGGAAGACTATACGCGGGCCACCTGGTCGAAGGCCAGTTCCACCGGGGTTTCGCGGCCGAAGATGGAAACCAGCACCTTAATCTTGCCCGCATCGGGCGAAACTTCGGAAACCGTGCCATCGAAGTCTGCCAAGGGGCCCGAAATCACCTTCACGGATTGACCCACTTCCAGCACAGTGGAAGTCTTCTTGGGGGCTTCCTTGCTGGCGCGTTTCATAATCTTGTTGTACTCTTCGCGCGTCAGCGGGGCCGGGTTGCCCTGGCTGCCCACGAAACCGGTGACGCCGGGGGTGTTGCGCACCGCAGCCCAGCTGCGGTCGTCAAGTTCCATGCGCACCAGCACGTAACCGGGGAACACCTTGCGCTCGGTTTCAACGCGCCGGCCGCCTTCTTTGATTTCGGTGACCGTTTCGGTGGGAATCTCAATCTTGAACACGCTGTTTTCCAGGCCCATGGCCTCTACACGCTGAATCAGATTGTCCCGCACCTTGTTTTCATACCCGGAATAGGTATGAAGGACATACCATTTCTTCGCCATATCCTGCTTATGCCCCCAATCCGGACAACAGCACCAACAACGGGGTGATGATTACATTGTCAAGCAGGGCCACATAGACGCCGAAGAACACCAAAGCAACAATTACAACGCCGGTCCACTGCAAAACGTCTCTGCCGCTCGGCCACGTCACGCGCTTCATTTCGGAGCGCACGTCGCGGAAGAACTTGAAGCGAGTCTTTTTGGGCTTAGGCTCAGCTTTTACCGGCTTGGAATCGGTCTGGGGCTTTTCGTCCTCGGACTTCTTGAATAAAGACTTCTTGGGCTGGGCTTCCTCTGCGTCCTGATCGGGGGCAGACTCAAGCTCCAACTCATCTTCAAGCCTTGCAGCCTTCTTGGCCTGGCGCTTTTCCGAAGCCTTTGCACGCTGGGTCTTTGATTTGGTTGCCATTACTATCCTTTTGCATCCATGGCCGATCATGGCCAAAAAATGGTATTTTCCTAAAACGCCAAACAAGCAGCCATCGGCTGCTCGTATTACAAGCTGGCAGGCCAGGAAGGACTCGAACCCTCAACTTTCGGTTTTGGAGACCGACGCTCTACCAATTGAACTACTGGCCTGTGTTCCTACCTCTGAGAACCTCTATCGAGTTTCCTTGTGCATCGTGTGATGACCACACCACTTGCAATACTTCTTGAACTCGATGCGGTCAGGGTTGTTCTGCTTGTTCTTTTTGGTCGTGTAATTGCGGCGCTTGCACTCAGTGCACGCCAAAGTGACCAAAGTACGCATGAATACTCCTTTAACCGTTATCTTTCAAGCCTTGAACCTACACATGAATTCTCTCAAGAGAAGGTGGGGGCCCATACAGACCCCCACCCTGTGTTCCCAGAAAAGTGAACTACTTGATGATCTTGGTCACGCGACCAGAACCAACGGTGCGGCCACCTTCGCGGATAGCGAACTTCAGGCCCTCTTCCATAGCGATGGGGTGAATCAGTTCGCCGGTGATGGTCACGTTGTCGCCAGGCATAACCATTTCGGTGCCTTCGGGCAGGTGAGCAACGCCAGTCACGTCAGTGGTGCGGAAGTAGAACTGCGGACGATAGCCATCGAAGAACGGGGTGTGACGGCCGCCTTCTTCCTTGGTCAGGATGTACACCTGGCCTTCGAATTCGGTATGCGGGGTCACAGAACCCGGCTTGCACAGAACCTGGCCGCGCACGATGTCTTCGCGCTTGACGCCACGCAGCAGACAACCGATGTTGTCGCCGGCCTGGGCTTCATCAAGCAGCTTGCGGAACATTTCGATGCCAGTGCACACGGTGGAAGTGGTTTCCTTGATGCCGACCATTTCCAGCGGGTCGTTCAGGTGCAGCACACCGCGCTCCACACGACCGGTGGCAACGGTGCCACGGCCGGTGATGGTCATGGTGTCTTCCACAGCCATCAGGAAGGGCTTGTCGATGTCGCGCTCCGGAGTGGGGATGAAGGAGTCAACGGTGTCCATGAGCTCCCAGATCTTTTCCTGCCATTCGGCGTCACCTTCAAGGGCCTTCAGAGCCGAGCCGCGAATGATGGGGCAATCTTCGAATTCATAGGACTCCAGCAGTTCGCTGACTTCCATCTCAACCAGCTCGATGAGCTCTTCGTCGTCAACCATGTCGCACTTGTTCAGGAAGACCACGATGTAGGGCACGCCTACCTGGCGGGCCAGCAGGATGTGCTCACGGGTCTGAGCCATGGGGCCGTCAGTGGCGGCGATAACCAGGATGGCGCCGTCCATCTGAGCAGCACCGGTGATCATGTTCTTGACGTAGTCGGCATGGCCGGGGCAGTCAACATGAGCGTAGTGACGGGCGTCAGTCTCATATTCGATGTGAGCGATGGAAATGGTGATGCCGCGCTCACGCTCTTCGGGAGCCTTGTCGATCTGATCGAAGGCGGTGAAGTCTGCCTTCGCGGTGCCATGAGAACCGTCGTTTTCGGAAAGGGTCTTAGAAATTGCAGCGGTCAGCGTGGTTTTGCCGTGGTCAACATGACCAATGGTGCCAATGTTTACATGCGGCTTACCGCGCTCGAACTTCTCCTTTGCCATTTTCTCCTCCTTAAAAGGGTTTCGCAAAGCGATGTTACAAACATAACGACGCGCCCCTTAGGGCGCGAAAAATCAAACTGGTAGCGGTAACTGGACTCGAACCAGTGACGCCACGGGTATGAACCGTGTGCTCTAACCAACTGAGCTATACCGCCAAATAATAAATGGAGCCTGTGAGCGGACTTGAACCGCTGACCTCATCCTTACCAAGGATGCGCTCTACCGTCTGAGCTACACAGGCATGGTGGGCGCGCTAGGATTCGAACCTAGGTAGACATAGTCAACGGGTTTACAGCCCGTCCCCTTTAACCACTCGGGCACACGCCCCTGTTTAGCTGGCTGATCTTAATTCATGTGTATTTATCAAGCTGCCACTCCAGGCGCTTTTGCGTTTGGAGCGTTAGATATATTAGGGAATGTTGTTGGGCATGTCAACCGCTATTTTAGAAATCAACAGCGGTTCCGTAAGCGGTCAGCGGCACGCTCGAACTGCCCTAACAACGGAAAAGCCCCCGCCGCAGCGGGGGCTAATTCGCGCAGTTTCTTAGTAGCGAACGATGATCATGCCGCTCTGCACGGGGCCGATGATTACGCCCACGCCATAGGTGGAAGAATGGATCATCTGGCCGCCGCCGTAATAGATGCCGCAGTGGCCTTCGTTGACGCACACATCACCCGGCTGCGGGTCGGAAACCTGGGGCCATCCCAAGAACGTGTAGGTGGTGCCCAAGCGGGAATACGCACCCGTCAGGCAGTAGCTTACGAAGCCGGAGCAGTCAAAGGCGCCAGGGCTGCAGGCACCCCACACGTATTCGGCCCTGCCCACCCAAGAAAGCGCGCGGTCCACAACCGCGTTGCCCGTGGCGGCGTCATAGGAAGGCTGAGGGGCGGAAGACGAATTGGAGCCGGAATCGTCAGACGAGCTGCTGCTGCTGTCGTTCGCTGCAGCGGCCTGCTCGGCGGCAGCGGCAGCAGCGGCGGCTTCCACCGTGGCCTGGGCAGCGGCGGCTTCGGCAGCTTCGCGTGCGGCCTGCTCTTCGGCTAACAGCCTGGAGGCCTCTTCGCTTAGGGAACTATAGGTTGCCTGCATTTCGGCCTGGGCGGCAGTGGCGGATTCCACCACAGCCTGTGCTTCAGCCTGATGCTGCACGGCCAACACTTCCTGTTCTTCCAGGTACACCTTTTCTTCTTCCACCTGGGCACGCAAATACTTCGTTTCAGAAACCAAGTCGGCGTCGGCCTGATTCATGCGCTCAAGCAAATTCCAGTTGGTAGCGAATTCCTGGAAAGACGTGGCACCGAACAGCAAGTCCAGTATGGACATGCTGCCGCTGCGATACATGCTACGGGCACGGCTGCCCAGCTGGCCTTGCAATTCGCCGATGCGCACGTTGGCTTCGTCGATGCGCCCCTGGGCGGAGGCCACATTGGCCTTGGCTTCGTCAGTGGCTTCCATAGCCGTTGCGTAATCGCGTTCGGCCTGGTCTAGCTGGGTGGAAAGGGTATCAAGTTGAGCGAGAGCGGCATTGGCCTGGGCCTGAGCATCTTCGCCGGGAGTGGCAAACGCCACAGCAGGAGTCATGCAAGCAAGAGCGGCGGTCAACGCGACGCTGCTGGCAAGCTTAGCAGCCTTGACGGCTTTAGGCTTAAGCATGAACCAACCTCCTTATTGCATATAGTACGGTTCAGTCACAAGTAGGAACCATAGTAACACTGCTTACCAAAAAGGTCGAACGCCCTGCATACAACAAACACATTGCTCCAAAATACGGCAAGAGATCCCACCCCT